>NZ_JAATOU010000029.1:0-35603 GCF_011806445.1 Pseudoalteromonas sp. HF66 | reverse complement strand
CGTTCAGCTTGTGCTTTCTCTGCCGCGATGCGTTCTTGTTCTACACGTTCAGCTTCTGCTTTTTCTGCAGCAATGCGCTCTTGCTCTAAACGCTCAGCTTGCGCTTTTTCTGCAGCAATGCGTTCTTGTTCTAAACGCTCAGCTTCTGCTTTTTCTGCAGCAATGCGTTCTTGCTCTAAACGCTCAGCATCGCGTCTTTCTGCAGCAATGCGTTCTTGTTCTAAGCGCTCAGCTTCTGCATTTTCTGCCGCGATACGTTCTTGTTCTAAACGTTCAGCTTGTGCTTTCTCTGCCGCGATACGTTCTTGTTCTAAACGTTCAGCTTGTGCTTTCTCTGCAGCAATGCGTTCTTGCTCTAAACGCTCAGCATCGCGTCTTTCTGCAGCAATGCGTTCTTGTTCTAAGCGCTCAGCATCGGCTTTTTCTGCCGCGATGCGTTCTTGCTCTAAACGCTCAGCATCGGCTTTTTCTGCCGCGATACGTTCTTGTTCTAAACGCTCAGCTTCTGCTTTCTCTGCGGCGATACGTTCTTGCTCTAAGCGCTCAGCATCACGTCTTTCAGCTGCAATACGCTCATGCTCTAAACGTTCTGCTTCCGCCTTTTTGGCTGCAATAAGCTCAGCTTCGCGTTGCGCTTGTTCAGCGGCAACACGTTCTTGCTCTAATTTCATAGCCGCTTCTTGCTCTGCAAGACGGGCTTGTTGTTCTTGGCGTTGCTGCTCTGCTGCTTTTTGCTCTTGAGCTAAGCGATCCGCTTCGGCTTTTTCTGCTGCAATGCGCTCTTGCTCTAAACGCTCCGCTTCCTCCTTTTCGGCTTCAATACGCTGCTGTTCTTCTATTTGCTTCTGGTTATCAGCCTCTTTTGCTGCTTGTTCTGCTTGTTGCTTATCTGATTTGCCAAAACCAAACCAAGACAGGAATTTACTTTTTTTTGCCATACTTGCTAATAACCACTTATAAAAATCTGATAAACTTATATGAATAATAGTTTGGTGACAGTTCAGCTTTTTAGCCAAACATAAACAGGTACCATCTATCGCTAAGATCGCAATACTATCACTTTTAGCGCTGTAGAAAAATGACACGCTAGCTATTGCATACAATATTATCTGAGCTAGGGGTCAGTTACCAATAATTAGTGAATTAAATGAGAAAAAAATCAACAGCTAACCGCCAAACAAAAGCAGCGAATAATAAATCATCAAATGGCTTTATTCGTATCATTAGTGGGCAATTTCGCGGTAGAAAATTACCAGTAAAAGATGTGCAAGGCTTGCGCCCAACCACAGATCGTATAAAAGAAACCGTATTCAACTGGCTAATGCAAGATACACGTGGCGCAGCTGTACTCGATTGCTTTGCCGGTTCTGGCGGTTTAGGTTTTGAAGCTTTATCTCGCTTTGCAGAACGTGCTGTCTTTTTCGAGCTAGATAAAGGTGCCGCTAACCAATTACAAGAAAACATTAGCACTCTTAAATTGGATAATGCCGCAATAAAACAAGGTAATAGCCTTTCATTATTGGACCAAAACACGCAAAACGAGCAATTTGATCTAATTTTTGTTGACCCACCATTTCGACAAAATTTGGCTGAAAAAAGTTGTTTTTTACTCGAAAAAAATAACTGGTTAACTGCCCAAGCACTAATTTATGTTGAGGTCGAAAGCGAACTAAGCGACTTAGACATTCCAGATAACTGGATGCTTTTAAAAGAAAAAACTGCTGGGCAAGTGATTTGTCGTTTGTATCAACGCGAGACAAATTAACACTATTTTGCAAACCTAGTTTCTGTTAATATTATTCTTTACATGTGGTGTTGCTTCGGATTACAATACCGCACCATTTTTGAACCACTTGATCGTTATTCGATCAACTTGAGCAACGCTCATTATTTAGGTAGGTGAATTTTTAATGCCAGTAATTAAAGTAAGAGAGAACGAACCGTTTGACGTAGCACTTCGTCGCTTCAAGCGTTCATGTGAAAAAGCAGGTATCCTTTCAGAAGTTCGTCGTCGCGAGCACTATGAAAAACCAACAGCTGAGCGCAAGCGTAAAAAAGCTGCAGCAGTAAAGCGTCACATGAAGAAGCTTTCTCGCGATAACGCACGTCGCGTTAAATTATACTAATCAGTATTTGGTCTTGTATAAATGAGCCTTTTATTAACGCTAAAAGATGCGCAAAAAGATGCGATGAAGGCAAAAGACAAAGAACGTCTTAAGCCTATCCGCATGGTACTTGCTGCAATCAAGCAACGTGAAATTGACGAGCAAATTACGCTTGACGACGACGGTATTACCGCTGTTTTAGTAAAGCTTGTTAAGCAACGTCGCGATTCTTACACCCAGTACATTGATGCGGGTCGTGAAGATTTAGCTGAAATTGAAGCCAGTGAGATTAAAGCACTTGAAGAATTCTTACCTCAACAATTGAGTGAAGAAGAAATCATTGCTCTTATTGACTCGGCTATAGCTGATACAAACGCAGCGGGTATGCAAGACATGGGTAAGGTAATGGGAGTTATCAAAAGCAAAGCTGAAGGTCGTGCCGATTTAGGTAAGATTTCTGGCTTAATCAAGCAACGATTAACTGCCTAACCCCCACATACAGATGTATGATTCAAGCAAACCGAGCCTAGTGCTCGGTTTCTTGCTTTTAGTCTTTCATAAACACAGTAATTGTGTTCAAATCTTATTTTAGAACGCATAGATAGTGCAGGAAAAACAACAGCTATGGCCGGAAAGATCCCTCGACAGTTTATTGATGATTTACTCGCTCGCACCGATATTGTTGAGTTAATTGATTCGAGAGTTGGCCTCAAAAAAGCGGGTAAAGACTACCAAGCCTGTTGCCCTTTCCATAACGAAAAGTCACCTTCTTTTACCGTTTCTCAAGATAAACAGTTTTACCACTGCTTTGGTTGTGGTGCGAATGGCAATGCAATTTCGTTTGTTATGGAATACGACAAATTAGAGTTTGTTGATGCTATTGAAGAATTAGCAAGTATGCTCAATTTAGACGTACCTCGCGAACAAGGCACAAGCTCAGGCCCGCAACGCACCGCAGAACAAAAGCGCTCTGATTACGATTTAATGTTGCATGCTGCTCGCTTTTATCAACATCAATTAAAGCATCATGCCAACTCAAAAACGGTTATCGACTATATCAAGGGTCGTGGTTTAAGCGGTGAAACAGCGAAAAAGTTTATGATTGGTTATGCACCTAGTGAATGGGAAGCACTCTGCCAACAACTTGGCCGCAACAAAGAACAAAAAGAACAACTTGTTGAGTTAAAGCTTGCCTCTGAAAAGTCGCCTGGTCGCCAATTTGATTTCTTCCGTGACCGACTCATGTTCCCTATTCGCGATAAACGCGGTCGGGTGATTGCGTTTGGTGGCCGTGTTATGCAAGCGGATCAAGGTCCAAAATACCTCAACTCACCAGAAACGCGTATTTTCCATAAAGGCTTTGAACTTTATGGTTTATACGAAGCAAAGCAAGCACATAAAAAACTTGAACATATTTTAATTGTTGAAGGTTATATGGATGTTGTTGCTTTAGCTGAGCAAGGCATCGAATATGCCGTTGCAGCCCTTGGCACTGCAACTACCGCAGAGCATATGCACACTTTATTTAGAACTACAGATAAAGTGGTTTGCTGCTACGATGGTGACCGTGCTGGCCGCGATGCTGCTTGGCGTGCTCTGGAGAATGCGCTTCCTTATCTTGCAGATGGCAAATCATTAAAGTTTGTGTTTTTACCAGACGGTGAAGACCCTGATTCACTGGTACAAAAAGAAGGTAAAGACGCTTTTGAAGCAAGGTTAAAGGAAGCCGATGATTTTACCAAGGTGCTGTTTAATAAGCTCAGCCAAGAGATTGACCTTACACAAGATGCAGGTAAAGCAAAGCTACTTAGTGATGCCCTGCCGTTGATTGAAAAAATTCCCAGTGATTTTTACCAAGAAAATATATTGGAACATCTTGGCCGCTTAATAGGTCGAACAAGAGAGCAATTAAATAATCGCGTTAAATCACCAAAGCAACAGCACGCTATTGAACGTAAATTTAAAATAACGCCGATGCGCCAAGCGATTGGTATTTTATTGCAACACCCAAACTTGGCGACCAGCATAGCTTATATGCCGGAATTGGCAGAAATGAAAATAGCTGGTATTGAGCTGTTTTTGCGGATACAGCACTTAGCGCTAGAGCGTGAAGGCATAACGACAGCACAAATTTTAGAGTCATTTCGCGATACCGCCGAATATGACGCGCTGGTTAAATTAGCAACTTGGCAGCACCAAATAAATGACGATCGTTTAGAGACTGTTTTTAAAAATACTTTTAAATTTATTGAAGACCAGTGTTTAAATTATCGACTAGAGACCCTATTAATAAAAGACAAGACCCAAGGCTTAAGCAGTGAAGAAAGGCTAGAATGCCACTTACTGACGCAAGCGTTAAAAGGCAGCAACAGCTAGTCAGAATTGAATAATGCTGTTATACTGTGCTATTCACTGCGTCTAGTTAGTTTTCGTGTCGCTTAATTAATAAGCGAGCTGGCGCCTGTTGTATCAACTTTCAGAGTGGAAGAATAAATCTCTATGGATCCAACTCCTCAGTCACAATTAAAGCTTCTGATTCAAAAAGGTAAAGAGCAAGGTTATTTAACTTTTGCAGAAGTTAATGATCACCTTCCACAAGACATTATCGACTCAGATCAGGTAGAAGATATCATTAGCATGATTAATGATATGGGTATCAAGGTAAGTGAAAACGCGCCTGATGCCGATGAATTAATGATGCAAGAAACAACGACAGACGAAGACGCAGCAGAAGCCGCGGCAGCTGCACTTGCGACTGTAGAAAAAGAGATCGGTCGAACAACTGACCCTGTACGTATGTATATGCGTGAAATGGGTACTGTTGAACTTCTTACGCGTGAGGGCGAAATCGTAATCGCTAAGCGTATTGAGGAAGGTATTAACCAAGTACAGATTTCAGTTGCTGAATACCCAGAAGCAATTACCTATCTACTAGAGCAATGGGACAAGTTTGAAGCAGAAGAAATGCGCTTAAGCGACATTATTTCTGGTTTCTTTGACCCTAACAATGAAGATGAATCACAAATCTCTGCAACACACATCGGTTCTGAGTTAAACGAAGAGCAACTCGACGACGAAGACGACGAAGAGGATGATGATGAAGACAGTGATGACGATGACGATAGTGATGGCGATACAGGCCCTGATCCTGAAGAAGCGCGTATTCACTTCGAAAATTTACGTGAGCTTTATAACAAAGCACGCGATACGTTCGAAGAAAAAGGTCGCTCACATCCTGATTCACAGGAAGCTATTACAGAAATCGGCGAACTATTTAAAACATTTAAATTAGTGCCAAAACAGTTTGACCGCATGGTTAATAACATGCGTGAAATGATGGACCGCGTTCGTGTACAAGAGCGTATTATCATGAAGCAAGCTGTACAAATTGCTAAGTTACCGAAAAAGAACTTCATCAAGCACTTTGCAAACAACGAAACAGATGCTAGCTGGATTGACCTTGAGATTGCTGCAAATGAGAAATACTCTGTAGCTCTTGAAGAAGTTAAACCAGAAATCATTCGTTGCATCAGCAAACTAAGTGCAATTGAAGAAAGCACGGGTCTTAGCATCGAACGAATTAAAGACATCAACCGTCGTATGAGTATTGGTGAGGCGAAAGCTCGCCGTGCGAAGAAAGAAATGGTTGAAGCGAACTTACGTCTTGTAATTTCAATCGCGAAAAAATATACCAACCGTGGTTTACAATTCTTAGACCTTATCCAAGAGGGTAACATTGGTCTAATGAAAGCGGTTGATAAGTTCGAATACCGCCGTGGTTATAAGTTCTCAACTTATGCAACATGGTGGATCCGTCAGGCAATTACGCGTTCGATTGCTGACCAAGCACGTACCATCCGTATTCCTGTACACATGATTGAGACGATCAACAAGTTAAACCGTATCTCTCGTCAAATGCTACAAGAGATGGGGCGTGAGCCGAGCCCAGAAGAATTAGCTGAGCGTATGTTAATGCCTGAAGACAAGATCCGTAAGGTACTTAAAATCGCTAAAGAGCCAATTTCAATGGAAACGCCAATCGGTGATGATGAAGATTCGCACTTAGGTGACTTCATTGAAGATACCACTATAGATTCACCTATTGATTCTGCAACAATGGAATCATTACGTGGCGCTACAAACGACGTATTAGCAGGCTTAACAGCACGTGAAGCTAAAGTACTGCGTATGCGCTTTGGTATCGACATGAACACTGATCATACATTAGAGGAAGTTGGTAAGCAGTTTGACGTAACACGTGAGCGTATTCGTCAAATCGAAGCGAAAGCGTTACGTAAATTACGTCACCCTTCTCGCTCTGACTTACTGAAAAGCTTCTTAGATGCTAAGTAATTTAGTATCGCATTTTTAACTAAAAGGCCGCTGTTGCGGCCTTTTTTCTATTCGAGAGATATTCATGGCTTGGATCCAAATTCGTATCAATGCAAACGCTGACAACGCAGAATTAATCAGCGACTTATTAATGGACACTGGCAGTGCCTCAGTGACCTATGTTGACGCCAAAGATACCCCTATTTATGAGCCAAAGCTTGGCACAGTTCAACTATGGGCTGATACCACTGTCATTGGCCTTTATGACGCAAACCACGATATGGACAGCGTTGTAGAGACTCTAAAAGCTGAAGCAACACTCGCCGATAAACTTGTTTATAAGATTGAACAGCTTGAAGATAAGGATTGGGAACGAGAGTGGATGGATAACTTCCACCCAATTCAATTTGGTGAACGCTTATGGATCTGTCCAAGCTGGCGTGATATTCCAGATCCTAATGCTGTTAATGTGTTACTCGATCCTGGCCTTGCTTTTGGTACGGGTACCCATGCAACCACGGCGCTTTGTTTAAAATGGCTAGAAAGCCAAGATTTAACAGGTAAAACCGTTGTCGATTTTGGTTGTGGCTCGGGTATTTTAGGAATAGCGGCAATCAAATTAGGTGCTGAGCGCATGATTGGTATCGATATTGATCCACAAGCCCTTGAGGCAAGCCGCGATAATGCAAAACGTAATGGTGTTGCAGATAAACTTGAAGTGTATTTACCTGAAGATCAGCCAGAGTTCACAGCCGATATTGTGGTTGCAAACATTCTAGCTCAACCACTTCGCGAACTACATGAAGTGATCTTAGGCCTTTTAAAACCGAATGGTAAAATTGCTATGTCAGGTATTTTAGAAGAGCAAGCTCAGTCTGTTGCCGACGTTTATGCCCCATTTTTAGTCCTTGATGAAGTGGCTGCTGAGGGGGAATGGACCCGAGTAAGCGGCATAAAGAAAGCCTAAACAGCCCTAGAGCATTTACTCAAACATAATAGGTAAAGCCAGTATTTAACAGGCTTTACCTTATTTTTACAGTTAGTAGTTTCTCACTTTTTAGTGAGTAAAAATTTTTCTGTTCAAATAACAAACAAATCAACCTACCCGTCAAACTGTTATCAAAAGTCAATACGAAAAGGGCAAAAAAAAGTCACTTTTGTTCAATTTATAGCCTTTGATTTTTGCTAAAAAAGCCGTAAACTTAGCGCCCCTTGAAAAGAGGCCAATTGAATAACAGTGCGTATCGGTTCATACCAACTTGAGAACAACGTAATTGTCGCGCCAATGGCAGGCATTACAGACAGACCATTTAGACAACTTTGCCGTCGCTTAGGTGCTGGCCTTGCTGTTTCTGAAATGCTCTCGTCAAACCCGAAAGTATGGAAAACCGAAAAATCGATGAACCGTATGGATCACAGCGGTGAGTCGGGAATTCGCTCGGTGCAAATCGCCGGTGCCGATCCTGAGCTTATGGCGCAGGCAGCACAATTCAATGTCAGCAATGGTGCACAGATCATAGATATCAATATGGGGTGCCCGGCTAAAAAAGTGAATAAGAAACTCGCAGGCTCTGCCTTATTACAGTTTCCTGAATTAGTACAAGAGATACTCGATGCCGTTGTTAATGCTGTCGATGTCCCTGTCACTTTAAAAATCCGTACAGGATGGGATCAGGATAACCGTAATGGTGTCGAGATTGCGAGAATAGCTGAACGTTATGGCATTGCCTCACTTGCAGTACATGGACGAACACGTGCATGTATGTATAAAGGTGAAGCAGAGTACGCCACAATTAGGGATATTAAACGTTCAGTGTCTATCCCTGTCGTTGCCAATGGTGATATTACTTCACCAGAAAAAGCAAAGCAGGTTTTGGATTATACGGGTGCAGATGCCATTATGATTGGTCGAGCCGCCCAAGGTCGCCCTTGGATTTTTAGGGAGATAGACCACTATTTGCGAACTGGAGAACATTTGCCAGCACCTGAAATTTCAGAAGTGCGTAGCATTTTGATGGAGCATTTAGACAATCTTCATCAGTTTTACGGGGAGCCAATGGGAGCGCGTATCGCTCGAAAGCATGTATCTTGGTATTTGCAAACCCATGACAGTGACGGTCAGTTTAGGCGAGTATTTAATGCGTTAGATAACCCACAGGCACAAGTCGACGCATTAGAAGAATACTTTAAAACACTAGCAGCTAACTAAGAAAGAAAGAGACATATAACGATGTTCGAACAAAACGTGACTTCTCCATTTATCACAAACCCTCATGTACAGTCACACGAGAAACCACAGCCGTTGCGTGATGCAGTGAAAAAAGCTGTTCATCACTACTTAAAGCAACTTAATGGTCAAGACGTACAAGACGTATACGACCTTGTTCTTTCTGAGCTAGAAGCACCATTACTTGAAGAAGTAATGACGTACACGCGTGGTAACCAAACTCGTGCTGCAATCTTACTAGGTATCAACCGTGGTACTTTACGTAAGAAGCTTAAAAAATACGGCATGAACTAATACCAGTTCTAATGGACTCGTAGTAAGCCAGCATATTTATTTTGCTAATAAACGCTTACTAATCCGATACAACTGATATAAAAGTTTTTAATAAAAAGCACCTTAGGGTGCTTTTTTTATAGCTGTTAAAAACTATGCAAAATCCTCACGCTTTAAACGTCGTTTTTTAAAGCAGATTCAGTTAAAATACCGCCTTTCTAAGCTAGCTCAAACATTGAGGTAATCAAAACTACAATGGATACACATCGTCCAATTCGTCGCGCACTATTAAGTGTGTCAGATAAAACCGGTATCGTTGAATTTGCTCGCGCTCTTGAAGCACAAGGCGTGGATATTTTATCAACTGGCGGTACTTGCAAATTACTTGCTGATAACGGCATCAAAGTCACTGAAGTATCTGACCATACTGGTCACCCTGAGATCATGGATGGTCGCGTAAAAACACTTCATCCAAAAATTCACGGCGGCATCCTAGCGCGTCGCGGTCAAGATGAAGACGTAATGAACGAGAATAACATCTCTGCTATCGATATCGTTGTAGTTAACTTATACCCCTTCGCAAACACTGTTGCGAAAGAAGGCTGCAGCCTAGAAGATGCGATTGAAAACATTGATATCGGTGGTCCAACTATGGTTCGCGCTGCAGCGAAAAACCATAAAGACGTAACTATCGTAGTTAATGCAAAAGATTACGACCGTGTAATCAGCGAAATGCAAAGCAACAATGGTTCAACAACGTATAAAACGCGTTTTGATCTAGCTATTGCCGCTTACGAGCACACAGCTCAGTACGATGGCATGATTGCAAATTACTTCGGCAAAATGGTTCCTGACTATACAGAGGAAGCTGCTGAAGAGACTAAGTTCCCACGCACTATCAACATGCAGTTCACTAAGAAGCAAGATATGCGCTACGGTGAGAACTCACACCAAGACGCTGCTTTTTATGTTGAAAACGACTTAACTGAAGCATCTGTTGCAACTGCGGTTCAACTGCAAGGTAAAGCACTTTCTTATAACAATATTGCTGATACTGACGCAGCATTAGAGTGTGTAAAAGAATTCGACGTACCAGCGTGTGTTATCGTAAAACATGCGAACCCTTGTGGTGTGTCAATTGGTGACAACATTCTTGAAGCCTATGATCGCGCATTCAAAACTGACCCTACATCAGCATTTGGTGGCATCATCGCATTCAACAAAGAACTTGATGCAGACACTGCTGAAGCGATTGTTTCTCGTCAATTCGTTGAAGTTATCATTGCACCTAAAGTATCTGAAGCAGCTGCACAAATCGTATCTGCTAAGCAAAACGTACGCTTATTAGAATGTGGTGAATGGTCTGGTAATGCAACGGGTCACGATATCAAGCGCGTTAATGGCGGTATTTTAGTTCAAGACCGTGATCTAGGCATGGTAACGCAAGGCGACCTTAAAGTTGTATCTAAGCGTCAACCAACTGAGCAAGAATTAAAAGATCTATTATTCTGCTGGAAAGTAGCTAAATTCGTTAAGTCTAACGCGATTGTATATGCTCGTGACGGTATGACTATCGGTGTAGGCGCAGGCCAAATGAGCCGTGTTTACTCAGCGAAAATTGCAGGTATCAAAGCAGCTGACGAAAACCTTGAAGTAAAAGGTTCTGTTATGGCATCTGATGCATTCTTCCCATTCCGTGACGGTATTGATGCAGCTGCAGAGGCTGGCATCACTGCTGTTATCCAACCAGGTGGTTCAATGCGCGATGAAGAAGTTATCGCTGCAGCTGACGAAGCTGGTATGGCAATGGTATTTACAGGTATGCGCCATTTCCGCCACTAATCACATAAAGGGTTAAGCAAATAGCTTAACCCTTTTTGTTTGCCACAAATTCACGTATTCTGATTAATAATAATAATTACCCATATAATGAAGGAACAGATGATGAAATTTGCCGTAAAATCGTTACTCGTTGCCAGCCTTGCGCTAACATCAGCACAGGCACTAAGCCACGCCCATGAATCAGCGCTTACAAATGCTGTGCAATCAAGCGAACGTGATGCTAAAAATAGCGCACGTGATAAATATCGCCATCCAGTTGAAACACTTGAGTTCTTTGGCTTTAAGCCAAACATGACAGTTGTTGAAATTGCTCCAGGCGGTGGATGGTATAGCGAAATCCTTGCACCAGCCGTAAAAGGTCATGGTGTTTACTACGCGGCACATTTCCCAGCAGATTCTGAAGTGGGTTATTACCAACGTTCATTAGCTGGTTTCAAGAAAAAGATGAGCGATGACGCGCGCTTCAGTGAAGTTAAACTGACTGAATTTGCGCCAGTGACACATCTTGATATTGCACCAGCGGATAGCGCTGATCTTGTCTTAACATTCAGAAATGTCCACAACTGGTACATGGGTAAAGATAAAGAAGGCGCGTTAAGTGCATTTAAAGCATTTTATAAAGCACTTAAACCAGGCGGCACTTTAGGTGTGGTTGAACACCGCCTACCTGAGTCTCGCAGCGATGAAGAACAGAAATCATCAGGTTATATGAAGCAAAGCTATGTAATTGAAATTGCAAAGCAAGCTGGCTTTGAACTAGTGGCAAGCAGTGACATTAATGCAAACCCTCTTGATACAGCTGATCACCCTAAAGGGGTATGGACACTACCACCACGTTTAGCACTTGACGAAAAAGACGCTGCTAAATATAAAGCGATTGGTGAAAGTGACCGTATGACGCTGAAGTTTAAAAAACCGCTATAAATAGGATTATACGCCATGAATGTACTTGTCATCGGCAGTGGCGGCCGCGAACACGCTCTTGCGTTTAAGGCTGCACAAAATACTAAAGTAAACACCGTTTTCGTCGCTCCTGGTAACGCAGGTACTGCACTTGAGCCAAAACTTGAAAACGTTGCTATTAATGTTGAAGACTTAGCAGGTTTAGTTACTTTTGCTAAAGAAAACAACGTTGAGTTAACCATTGTTGGCCCTGAAGTACCTCTTGTTTTAGGTGTGGTTGATACATTCCGTGAAAACGGTTTGGCTATCTTCGGCCCAACAGCAGGTGCTGCACAATTAGAAGGCTCTAAGTCGTTCACTAAAGACTTCTTAGCACGTCACGACATTCCAACAGCGGATTATCAAACATTTGAACAAATCGAACCTGCGCTTGCATACCTAAAAGAAAAAGGTGCGCCAATTGTTGTTAAAGCTGATGGCTTAGCAGCGGGTAAAGGCGTTATCGTTGCGATGACTGAACTTGAAGCTGAAGAAGCTATTCGCGATATGCTTGCAGGCAACAGCTTTGGTGAAGCTGGTAGCCGTGTGGTTATCGAAGAGTTCTTAGAAGGCGAAGAAGCATCTTTCATCGTGATGGTTGATGGCAAAAACGTGTTGCCATTTGCAACTAGCCAAGACCACAAACGTGCTTACAATGGTGACCAAGGTCCAAACACTGGCGGCATGGGTGCATACTCACCTGCACCAGTGGTTACAGATGAAATTCACCAGCGCATTATGAACGAAGTGATCAACCCGACAGTTGAAGGCATGGCAAAAGAAGGCCACCCTTACACTGGCTTCTTATACGCTGGTTTAATGATCACCGCTGATGGCACACCAAAAGTGATTGAATACAACTGTCGTTTTGGCGATCCAGAAACACAACCTATGATGCTTCGTCTTAAGTCTGACCTTGTTGAGCTTATCGAAGCGGCTAACCGTGAAGAACTTGATAAAACAGATATCGAGTTCGATCCGCGCGCAGCTGTAGGTATTGTACTAGCAGCAAAAGGCTACCCAGATAGCTACCCGAAAGGTGACACTATCAACGGCTTACAAGTTACTTATCCTGAAGGTGAGAAAGTATTCCACGCAGGCACTAAGCAAGACGGCGAAAATGTTGTTACGGCTGGCGGTCGTGTGCTTTGTGCTACAGCGCTTGGCAACACAGTTACTGAAGCGCAACAACGAGCTTATAAACTAGTTGATGAAATCAGCTGGGAAGGCATGGAATATCGTACAGATATCGCTTACCGTGCAATTGCTCGCGAACAGAATTAAGGTCAAACCAGTCTAATTCTAATAAAGCGCAGTTTATCTGCGCTTTTTTAATGCTACACTAATAAGAATATTTACCTAGATAAAGAACTAATTTTGAATAATAAAGCACTGAAATATAACTTTGTTTCATTTCTTATTTTAACAATTTTGTTTTTTATCATTGCCACCCTAGCGGCTCATTTAGCCAGCCCTACCCGCTATACCATTGACAAAACGGCGCCTATTTACAGTAAAACGGCGTATCGAATCGACTACAGTAAATCACTAACTCTGGAGCAGTTTTTAGCAGAACCAGAAAAGCTAAAGCAACGCCCTTTTAAAGATATTGAGTGGGATTTAGCCGAGCAAGATTATTGGCTAAAGCTTGATTTAGAAAACCGTCAAACAAAGCCAGTAGAGCTGTCTATTCACTTTGACAACCCAATGGTTGATTACCTCACTGTCTATCATGTTGATGATAAGGGGCTGCTTATAGATACAACCGAGCTAGGAGATAAAGTAGCTGGGCTCAGTTTGTTCCAATACAGCACACCGCACAGCATTTTAACAATGCAGGGCAACGAGCAAACAACCCTCATTATTAAGATAGATACTGTTGGTATTAGTAAGACACCTATCAATATTTATGGTGAAAAAGAGTTCCAAGATTTACTTCGTTCACAGTCGGGTATTTGGGGGATCTTTATTGGCGTGCTGATAATGGCAGCCCTCTATAACTTGGTATTATTTTTAGGGATTCGTGACCGTGTCTACCTTATTTACATAGGTTATATAATCTCAGCATTGCTACTTATGGGCTCAGTGCTTGGTTTTGGTTTTTATCTATGGCCTTTGTCATGGCAAATGTTTTTTAATGAGCAAGTGGTCTTCAGTAACTATGCAATAGCCTTTTTCACTGTAGCATTTTGCACTATGTTCTTACGCTACCATAAAGACAATTGCCGCCTTTATAAACTCAGTATTAGCTTTTTAGCCCTGCTCTTCAGTCTCAGCCTGATCAGTTTTTTCATGCTGGAATATCATTCTTCAAAAATCTTTTTTGCCATCATGGTACCGCTTTATATTTTATGTATTTGCATGATATACAAAAAGTTAGTGAGTGGCTTTAGATGGGCAAAGTTTTATGTAATGTCTTGGGTGCCACTGATAGTAGGCGCTGCAATTCAACCTTTAGAGCTTACTGGATTTATTCAGTATAGCTTTGCAGTTAGACATATTTTTTTAGTCGCTATTCTGTGTGAAATTGTGCTCATGGCAATGGCGCTGGCTGATCGAGTCCGGTATCAACGTGAAAAAGCGCTGTATCATGCAACTCATACTCAACAAACAGAGTTACTCAATCAAGCTATGCTCAAACAAGCCTATATGGCGATCACTTCAGAGCACAGGCTCGCTAATCTTTGTTTAGTGAAAATAGAGCAATTTAATGCCCTAATGAGCATCCTTAAGCCAAGTCAGAGTAGCCAAATAATTATCACAGTTGCTCAATCCCTAGAGCATCAAATCAATAAAAAGAGACAATTTATTAATTTAGAGTCGGCTTTAGATAATAGCCCAAAAGTAGCTGATTTAGGGAATGGTATACTCGCCTTTATTTCTACCAAAATTCAATCTCAAGTAGAGCTTTATCAAGAGCTTAACAACCTTTGTAAACAGCTCCCTAAACAATATAAAGTGGCAGGCTTAGACCTACAGCTTTACTATCGCTTTAGCATTACCGAGCCGGTTAGTGATGATGGCTTTGATATTTGGCTGCAGCGTGGCTACTTGGGTTTATCACAAAAACAACAAAATATTGACTTTAACGCACCACATATTGATATGGATGTCAGCCTTGCTGCAGAATTACAGCAAGCAATACGAAGCAATACATTAGCCATTTACTTACAGCCAATTATCAATTTACACAGCGGCGCTATCTGTGGTGCTGAGGCGCTATTACGCTGGCCTACAGCTGGTAAGTATCTCGATATTGAGCAACTGATTTTATTGGCTGAACGAACAGGTTTAATCAATGAACTAAGCTTATGGGTAATTGATCAGGCTTGCCTTGCTGCTGCACAGCTTAATCGACAAGGTTACCGCGAGCATACTATTAGCGTTAATTTAAGTGCGAAAAATCTCGCTATCCCTAAACTCGTCGAAAAAGTCGAAAACACTATCTTAAAACATGGTATTACCGCGGATCAGTTAAAGTTTGAATTAACCGAGTTTGCGCTTATTAAAAACCATGATGAAATGGTCAGCTTTATCAGCGAGCTCAATAAACTCGGGAGTAAGGTAGTACTCGATGACTTTGGTACTGGCTACTCTTCGTTGAACTACTTGGTGAATTATTCATTTAGCACTATAAAAGTAGATAAGTGCTTTATTCTGGATTTAGTGGATAACACAACTAATCAAGTGGTTGTAAAAACTGCCATTGATATGGCCCATAACCTTGATATGAATATCACCATCGAAGGTGTTGAAAACCAAGCTACAGAGAAAATGCTGATCAAAATGGGGGCTGATCAAGGCCAAGGCTATTATTACAGCAAAGCACTGCCGATTAATGAGTATCTAAGCTTTATTGCCTCACAATTTAAATAGGGCGTGTTACACTGCTCTTTTTAACATCTTTAGGGGCCATGTAAAGATGCAAGGTACGATCAGAAAATTAAAGTCGACACTTACCTCTCCTGTCGAATATCAATTACCTATTGGTGATGAGCTAGTTTCGTTAAATGACTATATTGGTAAACCGCTAACACTCACTTTTACTGGCAATATTTTTTGCTGTAACTGCGGTAAAAAAACCAAGAAAAGCTACTCTCAAGGCCACTGTTTCGTGTGTATGCGCAAACTGGCTAGCTGTGACATGTGTATCATGAAGCCTGAAACGTGCCACTTTGATAAAGGTACCTGTCGTGAGCCGCAGTGGGGTGAAGAAAACTGCATGATCCCGCATTACGTGTATTTAGCAAACACCTCAGGCCTAAAAGTAGGTATTACCCGCCATACTCAAATTCCTACACGCTGGATTGACCAAGGTGCGACGCAAGCTTTACCTATCTTCAAAGTACAAACCCGCCTTCAATCTGGTTTAGTTGAGGTTGCCTTAGCCAAGTTTATTGCTGATAAAACCAATTGGCGAAACATGCTAAAAGGCCAATCTGAAGCAATTGATTTAAAAGCCGCTGCCAGTGAGCTGATCCCACAAATTGATGCTAAGCTGAGTGAACTTGCTGAACTGTTTGGCTCAACGGCAATTGAAAAGCTCGATGAAGATGTGGTTGAGCTAGACTACCCTGTGAGTGAATACCCAAGCAAAATCAGCTCTTTCAATTTTGATAAAGCACCAGAAGTATCGGGGATTTTAAAAGGCATTAAAGGCCAGTACCTAATTTTTGATACTGGCGTAATTAATATTCGTAAGTTTACTTCTTATGAGATAAGCCTTAATTAATCGCTTTTTTCTGTATTAAGGTAAAAGTCATACCATTGCTGTTTCGCTACGGGACGGCAAAAATAATAGCCTTGAATGATATCGCAGTTAAGTGAACGTAAGTAATTTAACTGCTCTACCTTCTCAACCCCTTCGGCGACAACATGAATACTTAAACTTTTCGCAAGACTAATAATCGCCGTTACTATTTCACTATTACCATATTCATCAGGTACTTTTGCTATAAAGCTGGCATCTATTTTTAACGTATCAATAGGCAGTTTTGTTAAATAACTTAAAGCCGAATACCCCGTACCAAAGTCATCCAAAGTAATATGCACACCTAGTTTTTTCAGCGCCAACAACTCTTGCTTGGCCTCACTAAAGTGGCTTATAAAACAGCTTTCCGTCAGCTCAACTTCAAGCTTGTGTGGGTCAACATCATAACGCTCAAGTAAACGCTCAACATTCGATGCTAATTGCCCCTGACGTAAGTGATTCGCCGATATATTAATTGCTAAGCGCCCTGCTTCAATCCCTTGTTGCTGCCACTTTTCTAACTCTTTACAAGCCTGCTCGATTACCCATAAATCGAGTTTTACAATTAGACCAAGCTCTTCAGCAAGGGGGATAAATTTAGCCGGTGAGATCACGCCAAGATTCGGCTCATGCCAACGCAAAAGCGCTTCAACACCTAAAATTTTACCCGAGTTTAACTCTTGCTTCGGTTGGAAATAAAGCTCAAATTCGTCACATTCAATGGCATTTTGCAAACGGCTCATCATTGCCAGACGTTCTAAAGAGCGCGCATTCATAGCTGGTTTAAATAATTGAAATGAATTACGACCGACTTCTTTGGCGCGGTACATAGCAATATCAGCATGCTTAAGTAATGTGGCGCTATCTACGCCATCATCTGGATAAACTGCTGCGCCAATAGAGGCTGTAATTGCAACTACATGCTCGTTAATAGCAAGCGGCATACTCACTTGCTGTAATACTTGTTCTGCAAAGTTTAATAACGTTTCAACACGATTTACTTCGCATAGTAAAACAAATTCATCACCACCTAAGCGTGCTAGGGTATCCCCTTCAGGTAAGATTGATAAAATTCGTTCAGCAACTTGTTCAAGCAAATTATCACCTGCGTCATGTCCTAAGCTGTCGTTGACCTCTTTAAAGCGATCTAAGTCGATAAACATTACAGCTAAAAGATCATGGTTACGCTTGGCGGTGCTTAGTGCAATGGAGAGCCTGTCATGAAATAAGCGCCGATTTGGCAGGCCGGTCAATTCATCGTAATAGGCAAGCTGGGCAATTTTTTCTTCAGCACGTTTACGCTCAGTAATATCGCTAAAAATAGCTGCATACAGTACCTCATCAAAGTTAGGGTCTTTAATTTGAATGATGGTTAGCCACTCAACAAACTCTTCGCCGCCTTTCTTACAATTACAGATCTCCCCTTGCCACACCCCTTCATATTCAATGGCATGCCACATTTTTTGATAAAAAGAACGACTATGTTTTGTTGAGCTTAGAATATTTGGCCGCTTACCTATTACTTCATGTTCAGCAAAACCTGTCAGCTCAGTAAAAGCTGGGTTAACTTGAATAATGGTGCCGTCTTTGCGAGTTAACATGATGCCATCAAGTGAGGCATCAATAATTTTATTTGCAAGAAATAGGTTACGTTGTGACTTTTGCAAAGCAAGATCACGCTGCTCAATAGCACGCTCAAGCTCGCAACAATAAGCCGATTCAATCTCTGTGATCAAATCAGCAAATGAAATCACCCCACAGATCTCATCATCTTTGACCACCAAATGGCGAACATTATGCTCTGTCATAGTGCGATAAGCATCAAATAAACTACTTTCACAATCAATTTCAATTAACGGATAACTGGCATACTGCCAACAGGGATTTAGCCACTCAGTTTGGATTATCAATTCAACAATGTCGCGCTGAGTAATAATACCGTGTACTTCAAGCTCTCGGTTATAAACCAGCACACTATCAAGCCTGCCAGTTCGCATCAGCTGCACAACCTCTTCAATCGGTGTCTGCGCATCAACGACCTCAAGGTCGGTGCGGTATTGCTCATGAATAGGCCTAAACTGTAGGTAGTGGTCCAGACCTTGGTTATGAACGATATCAGAAAGGTTCAGCATACCAGCAGGTTGGTTCTCACTATCCATTACTAATAAATGGCGAATACCATGTTGTTGAAAACGCAGCGTTGCATCACTGACTGAACATTGGTTAGGCACCGTAATAACAGGTGCTGACATCACCTCATGAATGGCAAGATTCTTGTAGGCTGGGCTGCTGATATCAATTTTCAAACAATCGGCTTCAGTCCAAATCCCAACCACGGACTGTTCATGTTGGATAAAAATAGCCGTTACATTGTGAACATGCATCAACCTTACCGCATCGACCAAAGGCGTATGCGCAGGACATGATACCAATTTATGCGAAAAGACATCACTGACCTTTTGATGTCGTCTTGGTTGATTCATAAGTCGACTTTCCTAGTTCTTGCATGAATTGACAATTATAATCATTTCAATATTGGCAACTTTGACACAGGACAATAAATGCACTCATCATTTCCTAAGATTATTTTTTCAGCTAATGAATTAGCATTAGTAGAAGATGAAGCCGATATTGAAAGCTTTGTTTATGGTTTGAGTGAGGAGCAGCAACTCGCAGTTATTATGCTTTTAGCTACAGGGCAGTATGTTAATTTGCAGGGTGAGAGCGTTAAAGCCTTAACTGACGCTGAGCTTGCGACTAAAGTGACTGAGCATCTAGCACAAGAAGGAGTGTGCTGTTTAAGTAAGGTTTCTCGGCTTACACCATCGCAAGCCTTTGCTATGCTGGCAGATTAAGGTGCATCCACCAGCGCTTTAATATGCGCCACAGCACTTCGACCAAGGGCTGATAAGGCATAACCTCCTTCGAGGTAAGAGACAATCCCTTTACAATCTTGCTGTTGGCAAAACTCAGCTAGTTGTGTAGTGAGCCATGCGTAATCATCTTCAACAAACTTCAGGCTTGCCATGTCATCTTCAAGGTGAGCATCAAACCCAGCACTAATAAACAATAGTTCAGGCTTAAATTCATTGAGTTTTGGCAGCCATTGCTCAAGGTACACAGCTTTCAAGTCATTACCATCACTGGCAATTGGCAGCGGTGAGTTCACTAAAGTCGCGTTATTTTCAACCGCAGTATTAGGATAAAATGGGTGTTGAAACAAAGAGCAAAACAACACATTATCATCTTCTAAAAAGATATCTTGAGTGCCGTTTCCATGGTGAACATCGAAGTCTAGAATAGCGATGCGTTTTACACCTTTGCTTTGCGCATATTTCACGGCAATGGCTAGATTATTAAAAACGCAAAACCCTGCAGAGGAGCTGCGGTTTGCATGATGACCCGGCGGTCTAACCGAGCAAAAAGCTGCATCTAGCTTATCAGCAAGGATCTCATCAACGGCTAATAACCCGGCGCCAACGGCGCGCTCAATCGCTTTCATTGAGTCTGGACACAGCCAGGTATCGCCGTCTAATTCAGCAAGCCCGTCATTAGGAATTGTTTGTTCTACATGGCTGACCAAAGACTCATCATGAGCACGTAAAAAATCGTCGCGGCTAGCTTTTGGAGCTTGTAAATGAGTAATTGCAATATCAACACCGCTTGCTAGCAAACGGTCGGTGATCACATCTAAACGCGCGGGACATTCTGGGTGATCCTCAATCATTTTATGTTTACGACAAAATGGATGTGAGATAACTGCCGTTCTCATAATACGCTCCTTGGATTATTTTCCCCCAGTATAACAAAGCCACCGAATGGTGGCTTTGCGACTTTGGTTTACTTTTTAGCGCGTAAATCTAAATTTCTAAAGTCAAAACTAAAGTCAGTGACCGCCGTTGATACAGCGCGCATTTTCGCACCACTTACTCGGTTTTCTGGGCTCATTTGAAACTCTATGTAAGCATCCGCTTCAAGTAACTTTTCATCCCACTTAACAATAAAGGTATTGCCAGTGTAATGCTCTAGTTGACCTTTTAAACGCTTTGTATGAGTAAAATCAATACGTAGCTGACCATTTAACTCTTCGATGACCACATCACCATACCAGTTATCATGCAGTGTACCTGTGTAGTTGATGTTTGGTAGTTTCGGTTGATAATCGGCCGGTGTTTCTGGTTTTGCATTTGCGTAAGCTTCTTTTTTACCTTCAAAATGCTTTTTCGCAAGATCTTCAACCCAGTCTTTATCTTCAAGATCTAATGCATCTTCTAACACTTCATAAGTTACTGCAGATAACGCACTAAATGCTTGCTGGTTACTAAGAATCACAATACCGAGGTTTTTCTCTGGTAATAATGTCACTTGAGACACCATACCTAAGATACCACCACCATGGCCTAACTTTTTAATGCCATGGAAGTCTTCAATACTCCAGCCTAAACCATAGCCTCTAAATTGCTGATGGTAAGCTTCATAAGCTCTTTTTGAGGCCATTGACGTAATATGTGGATGCCACATTTGTTGCTGCTGCTTTTCAGTGAATAACTGATCGCCATTTGGCATTTTGCCATGTGCAAGCTGCGTGCGTAGCCATTGGCTCATATCACTCACGCTTGATGCAATCGCACCTGCACCACGGAAGTCTTCAAGGTAGTTAACAAAAAATGGATGTAGTTGCCCATCCATTGGGATATGACCCGTAGCCCAGTTTTTATTACTGCTAGGGATACGTGAAAAACCAGCTCGCGAGTTTTTCATATCGAGAGGCTCAAGAATATTTTTCTCAATATAATCATTCCAGCTCATGCCAGAGACACGCGCAACCACCTCACCTGCTGTCACAAACATTAGGTTGTTATACGCGTATTTACTGCGAAAACTACTTGCCGGTTTCAAATATTTTAGGCCTGCGATGATCTCATCAATCGATTTGTCGGTATCTGGCCAAATCATTAAATCACCTTGCCCTAAACCCAAACCGCTACGGTGGCTTAATAAATCGCGAATGGTCATTTCACGCGTAACATAAGGGTCATACAAGCGAAACTCAGGTAGATGATCAATGACTTTGTCATCCCAGCTTAGCTTGCCTTCATCAATCAATTTAGCTAACGCTGCTGCGGTAAATGCTTTGGTGTTTGAGGCAATACCGAATAATGTGTCTTTATTTACTTTTTTACCGGTATCAAGGTGAGATACACCAAAACCTTTTGCTAACACGACTTTATCATTTTCAACAATCGCCACAGCCATACCCGGTACATCAAAACGTGCCATCGACGTTTCGATCACTTTTTCGATTTTCTTAGTATCAATATCAGCATAGCTGTAAAACGAACAGCTTGATAACAATGCCGCTGCAACGGCTAATTTACGGAGTTTCATAATATCCCTTGGTGATTTTTATTGTTGTGAATAGCGAACTCTTTCGCTGCTCGGGTTTTATCTGGATCATCGCAACTTTGTCTTGCGAGTATTGCTTCACTGTAATGATTTGGTACACCTGCTTCAAGCGCTCCGCGATGAACATGCTGAAGATACCAGTCGAATGGAAGTAAAGACTCATCAAGGGTGTTAGCAATATAACAATGCGCAGCGAGTTGCTCGCCATCAATTAGCTCAACGGTGATATCTACACAGTCATAACGTGGCCCTTCGATATCATCAAGAATCGACTTTTCCGCTTCGTTAAGCTGATAAACAACGCCATATACCAAGGTATCTGCTTGCGCTGTTTTACGCACGCTGCATTTTGCAGAACCATCGGTACTCACCATATCAAAAGTCAGCTCATAACCCTTTAAAATGGCTGTGCCCACCCGTTTTGCTCCAGGTAGCCTTGCCAGCAATCGACTCGATGACATATTTGAACCAAATGAAAAGTTATACAGCGCCATACTCACCTCACACAACAACGCGAATAGCTAAGGCAATTAAGATCACCCCAATGCCTCTATCAAACCAATATCCGCTTTTTAAGAAAAATGCTCTCACCGATGTTTTTGATAACACCAATGATAAAAATGAAAACCACAACCAAGTTGCCATTGCCATATATACACCATATCCAGCTTGCACTAAAACGGGTGTTTCAGGACTAATCACAAGAGTAAACAGCGACATAAAAAACAGCGTTGCTTTGGGATTAAGGGCATTAGTAAAAAAGCCGCGTCGAAATGCTTTATACACAGATTCAGGCTCAGCAGGTGCAAGAGTTTGCTGCTTACTATCGTTGGGTTTTGCACTGCGTAAGGCTTGTACACCTAAGTAAGCCAGATAGGCCCCCGCAACGTATTTTAAAGCCATAAATAAGCTTGGTGACTGCGATAATATTAACGCCACACCTAATACACAATAAGCAATATGTAACAGAATAGCCGCACCCACACCGGCACTTGTCCAGAGCGCATTTTTACGACCTTGTTGAATACTTTGTTTTAGTACGATCGCAAAGTCAGGGCCTGGACTTGCCACTGCAAAAAAATGAGCAATAGCAATCAATAAAAACTCATCTAAATACTGCACGAAAAATTATCCTACGGCTTGTTCATCTAGAGCCAACAGCAAAGGATTTGCACTATTACTAATCAAAGCATTAATTTGCTTTTGCGCTTTTTTATATTGGCTGCGTAAATGGGGCTTTAAAAACTTTTTCGACTGACTGTCCCCTTTAAAGTGCGTAACCAGCGCATGCATAAACAGGGTCTGAGGTTCAGTCAGCGCCGCTTGGCGATTGGCATAGGGGTTATAACCGCAGCCACAGCCACCTTTAAATTGATATACCGTATTGCTCATCATTACCCCAAAACCTAAATAGCATGCTAACGCATCACTTGCTTGTGGTAAGTACTCTTTACCGCCAGGAGGTAATACACCCACATGGTGAATCAAAATAGTAGCTAAGGTTCCTGCAAAACTTGCGACTAAATCTTGTGGTTGATTTATTTGGTTTGGGTTAAACGAGATATTCACCGGGTGATTTGCCGGTACGATTAAACTTGCCTCGCTACCGCGTAAATTGTCTTGGAATTCAAAGTGCGGAAACACCTGTGGAGTCAGCCCTGATGGCGCAACTAAGTTAATTGGCCACGCCTGCATACCCGCATAATCAACAACTCGACTAAATACCTTTTCAGCCATTTCACTGACGCTCGACACCCTATCTGGAAAAAATTGTCCGTTGGGTAAAATAACTTGGGTATGCTTTAAAAAATAATCACTATCAAAATGCTCAACAGCCCATAAAAAGGTATCAATTAACCATTGCTGCTCTTGCTCATCAATTAACGGGGCTGATTTAAATAACGCTAACATAAATTACTCTTGTGTTTGTGCCCATTGCCATGCATCCGTATTGTAAAGGGGCACGGTAGATAAAGCGTGATGATGGCTGCCACTTGACTCTTTGGTTGAATAAGACAAATACAAAAGAGTGCGTGTAGGTGCATCATAAATTCGACGCACTTTTAACGATTTAAACAAAATACTTTTCGATGACTTAAATACCACTTCACCCGATTTACTGCGGTCAATTTGCTTTAATTGTTCAGCCGTAATCGGCCCTGTTTGACGACAGGCAATAGACATATCTGAAGGATCAGCAAAATCAAGATTCGCTTCAATATGACTAATGTGGCAAGTAACACCGCTGATCAGCGGATCTTGTTGTGATACCACTTTAATATCTTTGGTAGTGAATAACCCTAAACTTACCGAAGCAGCATCATCCGAGCAACCGCTCAACAAAACTAGTGGCGCAGTCAAAGCAGCTAATTTTAGTAACTTCATCCTAGTGTTCCTTATTAAAAAGCGATAGTTGTCCGTTTACAACGATTTGCTTGCTATGTTTCAATACTATCTCAAAATATCTTCAACAACGAGCATCTAAACAATGAAAAAATCGTTTGGTTTACTGTGTTTCATGTTCTTAAGTAGTACAGCTCATGCTGGCTACTCTATTAGCGCTGGTTTTGGCAAAAACTTTACTAACTCGGTGCAAACCGAAGAAAACCTTAAAATTGAGCTTGAGGATGACAGCCATTTTACTGTCAGTCTTGATAGAACCATTGATAATGCTCGTTACGGGTTCTTTTATTCAGCAACCGAACTTGATATGAAAGACCAAACCAACAAGCAAGTCGAGATGCAATATCTGCTATTTCAAAGTGCCGTAGAAGTGCCATTGGCTGACCGTGTGGTTGGTTTTGTTGGCGCCCAAATTGGCGCAAACTACGTCAGCACTGACTTTGCCGATTCTGATACATTTTTTACCTCGGGCCTTTATGCTGGCGCTGATTATTTATTTACTGAACAAGCTCGGGTTTATGTTGAAACTCGCTGGCTGGCAACTATTGTAAATAATGCAAGCAATGTATCGTGCACATTGCCAACATCAGAAGACAATCAATGTCTATGGCACTTTGATGGTGATGTGTTAAACCAATTTCAGACAAACATCGGTTTTAGTTACCGCTTTTAAGGAAAACCCTATGCCGCACATTGTTATAGAACACTCAGAAGACTTGCCAATTCTGCCACAAGTGTTAGTTGAAAAAGTTCACCAAGCCGTTTTTGACTCTGGCTTATTTGAGCTTTCGACCATAAAGACTCGTGCAATTGCTTATCAGCATTACGAATTAGGTGAAGGCAAAGATGGCTTTATTCACATCGGCGCATCAATCATGGCAGGCAGAACCATAGAGCAAAAGCAAATGCTCAGTGAGCAATTGCTAAGTTGCTTAAAAACATACTGCCGCCGCTCGTATAGTTTAAGCGTTAATATTTACGATATGGATGCTGATATCTATCGTAAGTGTTAACTCACTTAGGTAAATAGGCTGCAGGTAAGCGCTTGATTTCTGTCTCTGGCGATAGGTATGCGGTGTAAACCAACCAACGCTCATTGGGTATGTAGGTCAGACCCGATGAGCGGCTATAAGCTCGCTCAGGTAAAGCAATTAAATCATGGTGCTGCTTACTCGCTAAGTCATAGTAGCTTATGCGGTAATCACCTAAGCGCTCTTTATAATAATAAATACGCCCATCATGGTAAGCGTTTTTTGCCACCAGCAACCATGCATAATTGCGCGCCAATTTAATATCATTCACAAGCATTTCTTCAACACCCGTCTTATGGTGTTTAATCCAAATAGCATGGCGTGAATTAGTAAATAAAATATCACCCGCTTGTGTTTCAACGCCGAACTGCGCTGGTACATCAACGGCTTTACCTAGGCTTCTTCCTGTTAAGTCATAACGGTATAGGTAGTCGCCATCAGACACCAAAATCCCCTGACTGTCAGCACTAAACTTAGGTTTAACAGCATGACTAAATGGCAGCTTGATTTGTTGGCTTTGCTCTACTTTGAAATCATAAAAATACAAGCGGGTGCTGCCATTATCGTACAATGAAAACAAAATATAGCGTCCATCGGCTGACCAAGTTGGATCACGAATTTCCCCCGTGTTATGTGCAAAATGGGTAAGTTGCTTTCGCGAGCTGCTATCGGGGTTTACAATCCAAAGCTGCGAACTGCCCGATTCATTCGACACATACAGCAGTTTATCTTGCTGCTGATTATATTCAGGAAATAGCGAACTAAAATTGGTCGACAGCATAGAAAACGGTGAGCTGGCTACTTGCTCGTCTATTTTCAAACGCGTGATCACTTTATCTAAATCCCATTGATGATAATAAACACTGCCATCGCTACTGTAATTAGGCGAGCTCATACCAGCGATTTGCGTGTTAATTAGGGTTTGATCATTAATATCGTAAAAATAGCCATAACGTTTGCCGCCTTCAACTGCGCTAAACGCCAATTGCTCTTTAGATGGATGCCAATCCACACCATGAATATCAACAAAGTCATGAGTTAAGCGTTGGCTTTGCCCTGTCTTTACATCAATTAAAAACAGCGCTTTTTGGTTGTTTTTAACAGTACGAGTAACCACAACTCGCTGAGCACTTGGCGAAAACGATACCGACTCATACACAGTTTCGCAGTCATTATTGCAAGGAATAACCGTTTCACTTGTTTGTTTTGCCTGTAAATCGAGCAGCTTAATACGAGTTACATAATCACCTGACTTACTGGTGTGATCAGCAATGTAAGCCAAGGTTTTACCATCACTACTGATATCAAGATCTGGGGCATATTTATTACTGCACTCCCCTAATACAACACTGGTAGCATTAACCAAAGACAGCTTTACAATTTCACAGACATCTGACGCCATTCGGTAATAGTACAACGTGTTTGCATCTGGGCTAAACACAGAGCGGCCTTCAGTATAGGGTGAGTCTGTTAATTGCTTAGCAGGATGCTCAGGAAAATGTAAATCGCGTAAATATAGGTTATTTGGTTTACCAAGCTGACGCCACGAATACACTAAATAATGCTGATCATCTGAAATTGAAGGGTAAATCTCACGACCAGGGCTTGCCGTAACACTTTCGATGCTATTGAGCGGTAGCACAAAGCTTGAATTTGTTTGTTCTGAAGGCGAAGAAAACAGCCAATACATCACTGCTAGGCTAATTACACATAAAGCTACGAACAGCTGGCGAATCTGCGCAGCAGTGATACTTAAGGGACCAGGTTTATCTTTATCAGCTGTATCTATTGGCTGAGGCTTTAACAAAACGCGATAGCCAGTTTTTCGTAATGTCTCTATGTAAGTTTGTTCTGGGTCGAGCTCTTTAAATGCTTTTCGTAAATGCCAAATAGCATTCGTTAAGGCTTTTTCACCGACATAAAAATTGCCTTCCCATACATGATTGATGAGCTCTTCACGCGTGATTGGTTCGGGGTAACGCGCCACTAAGCAGGCTAACAACTCAATAAACTTAGGCTGCAAAAGTTGTTCACTACCATTGCAGATCAGTTTATTTTCGAGTGGGTTAACAATACATGAGCCCAGCTGATAAACGCGATTAGATGTTTCCATTTACTCTAAATAAAACCCCATTTTAGAAGTACAGCAGTATAAAGCCCTATCAATTTATCGTAAAAGTGGTTCTTTCACCAGCTTTAACGTTGCAAAACAGTTAACAATGACCACTTCTTAAGCCACTGATTTTAAATAAATAGATATTCAATAGATGTAAAATAGAGACATAAACGAGCCATCTAAGATTGTAGTTAAGTTCACATTCCTATAAAAATTTTTACGTCAATACCGACCAACCAGAGTGTTGCTCACTGTAAATTTTAACTGCCCTTAAAAAGAGCATCACTCTGGTTCTAAAAACTAAAAATAAAACAACTAGGAACGCCTGTGAGAAATCTACTAACCAAACCTTGTGCTATTGCACTTGCTGTTGCCAGTGGTTTTAGCCAGCATGCATTTGCCAATGAGGCTGAAATTGCCCGCCCTGCCAACACCACTCCAGCAGCTAATGAACAAACTGAAGAACCTGAAAAAATTGTTGTAACAGGTTCACGTATTAAACGCGATAGTTTTTCAATTCCAACACCACTGGTCACAATGGATCGTGAAGCTATTGCCGATACAGGTTTAACCAACTTATCAGATATTCTTGTTGATAATATGCCTGCTCTTAGTGAGAGCATAGGTAACACCACCAGCCAATCAAGTGTATCAGCAACCGGTTTATCGACAGTGCAACTTCGAGATTTAGGCGCTAACCGTACTCTTACATTGATTGATGGTCGTCGTGTTGTTTCAAACAGCTACAGCGGCAACTATGTAAGCTTAAATACCATTCCGAGCGGCATGGTTGAGCGTGTTGAAATAATCAGTGGCGGTGCATCTGCAACCTATGGTGCCGATGCTGTAGCGGGTGTGGTAAATATTATCACCCAATCAAAAAAAGAAGGCTTTGACTTTAAAGCGAATACAGGTGAAACCACCGATGGCGGCGGTAAAGAATTTACCCTTGATTTAAACTACGGCACCTCATTTGCTGAAGATCGCGGTTACGCCTATTTTAGTGCCAACTGGGACCGTGATTTCGGTATGACTTTTTACGATCGTAAACGCGCACAAATTGAAGATAGTTACGATTACGATCCAGATCGCATGTGTAATGTAATGCAAACAGCAGATGGCGATCAATGTATGCGCGACATCACGCAAGCTGACTGGGTAAGCAAGAGCGACGGCATTCCGGGCGGTGTGTTCTTAGAACACAGCCGCAACGACACACAGTTTTGGTATGACGGTCAAACCTTACGTGATGATTGGAAAGGCAATGAAGAAATTTATGGTATTAACTCAAATCAATACGTGATGCTTGATGTTCCGAGCGATAACGTATCTGCTGCAGTTAAAATTGATTATGACTTAACTGACGATGTGATGTTCTACGCGCAAGTTCAATACAGTGAAAGTGGCTCATTTAACAATAAGTCGCCTGAAGATGAATACGAAGGTGCCTATGTACCGCGTTACGACCCTACCACGGGCGAGCCACTTGCAGATGTGGCACCGGGTTATATTCCAATCGACAACCCATATGTGCCGCAAGAAATTCTCGATGCCAACCCATATAAAGATCGCATTTATTGGGATCGCCGCTTTAGCGAAGTCGGTAATATCAGCACAGATAATACCCGTAAAACTATTCGTAGTTGGGCAGGTCTTCAAGGCACGTTATTTAACGACGAGTGGGACTGGGATCTATCAGCAAGTTATGGTCATTTTACCCAGCACCAAATCCGCAGCAATGAATTAAATACCGTAAAACTTAATCAAGCCTTGCAAGCTGAACAGTTAGCAGATGGCACCATTCAATGTATTGATGAAGCAGCTCGCGCTGAAGGCTGTGTGCCAATTAACTTATTTGGTGAAGGCTCTATCACCGAAGAGATGGCCGCTTGGATCCGCACCAACCCTATTATTGATACCGAAATAAAACAATATGGCGTGGTCGGCTACGTAGCGGGTGATTTATTTGAATTACCAGCAGGCTCTGTATCCGCTGTATTTGGTGGCGAATATCGTAAAGATAGCCAAGACCTATCAACCAGCGACGACATGAAAGCTGGTGGTATTACCTTCAACTATGTACCAAATTTTTATGGCGAAGTTGAAGTCTATGAAGCTTTTGCAGAACTTGCGATCCCGCTGTTAAAAGATGCTCCTTTAGCAAAAAATTTAAGTGCAGAAACTTCATTACGTTTAGCTAACTATAGCATTGAAAACGTCAACACCGTTGCCAGCTACAAGCTAGGTGTATTTTGGGAACCAATCGAAGGCTATGCATTTAGAGCAAACTACGCTCGCGCTCAACGTGCACCAACGATCACTGAACTTATGTCACCAGCACGTGGCGATTACGACAGCTATGATGATATTTGTGACGGTTTAACAGCAACATCAACTAAACCAGGTCACGATAACTGCCGTAAAGAGCCAACTTTAGCAACACAACTTGCTGCTGATCCAAACTTTGAATTCAGCGATGAGAACAACAGCTATTCTCCAGGGGCTGGTAACGAAAATCTAAAAGAAGAAACCGCTGATACTTATACATTTGGTGTGACAGTGGCTCCTGCCTTTATAGAAAACTTTAATCTTGCCGTTGATTACTACGATATTGCCATTGTTGATGCGATTTCGCAGATCAGTAATGAAAACATCATGCGTGAGTGCTACAACTCAGAAGCTGCATGGGGTGAAGACAACGTATTTTGTAATGACATTACCCGTAATAGCGAAGGTAACATTATCAAAATTCTACAGCGTCAATATAACCTCGATGAGCTAACTGCACGTGGTTACGATGTGGTTGCACAGTACAAACTAGACTTAGATAACCTAGGTCAGTTGTCGTTTAAACTAGATTACAACCATGTAATTGAAAACTCGCAAACTTATCAAGGCCTTGATGGCAGCTTAGTGACTAGCCATTACGCAGGTTACGGCAGCAGCAAAGATAAAGCATCAATGTCACTTACATGGCGTAACGATAACTTGCGTATTCGTTGGCGTACAAATTACCTAGGCTCGTTTAAAGCAAGCCAGAGTCTTGAAGAAGATTACAATGAGTATCTTACTGAAAACGATGCCCGCTGTGAGGCTGGTGAAGATACCTGTATCAGTAACCCAGAAAAACTTGCCTACCAAGATTATGGTTCATTCTTAAAACACAGCCTTTCAGCGTCTTACACTCTATCACTTGGTAAACAGAGCCAACTGCGCGTATTCGGTGGTGTGAATAACGTGTTCGATAATAAAGGTGATTTTTATCCATATGGCCGTGGTAACTACTATAGCGCATACGGCGGTGGTGCAGGTCGCTACGTGTATGTGGGTGCTCAATATAGCTTTTAACCGTTTCATATGAAGATCCCCAGCTAGGCTGAAATCAAAGGCGCATTTTTATTGCGCCTTTTATCTTTTCCAGCTTTGCATCTCAACTAATCGAGATTCAGTTCGCGCATATTCAAATGCCAGTTTTTGCCCTTGATATAAATCGCTAATACCCGCCTGTGCTGAGATCACCAGTAATCGACTACGATCATAAAACTCATCAACTAAAGCAATAAAGCGCCGTGCTTCATCATCTAAGAAGTGTTCTTGTAAGTCTTGCTTTTCTCGCTGATAGCTATCTTCAATGCCATGCACAATTTGTTTGCCCGTTGCCCCGCGCCCCATTACTGGCACATTGACTAAATAAACTCGCTGAAACTGCTCTGCCAAATAAATATAATCCGCCGTGCTTCTGGGTCCTGAGCAAAGCGTCATAAAATCAAACATAATGGCGTCTTGAGCTTGCATTACACAGCTAAGATGGCGATGGCAAATCTCTATCATTGATTGCCTTTGTATTACTTGCTCTTGTTTTAAAAAGCGCTCTGTTAGGGCATCTTTGTTATTAATAAAATAATGTTCGGTTTGTTTACCAAAGCGAAAGCGATGATCTGTGTCGCCTTCAACACTGAAAATATGGCAATGCTCATTTAATAAATCGATAGTGGGTAAAAATCGTGCTCGCTGTAAACCGTTGCGATATAACTGCTCAGGTTGACAGTTTGAGGTCGCGACTAACACGACTTGCTGCTCAAACAGGGCTTTGAATAAACCACCCAAGATCATAGCATCACCAATATCAGAGACAAAAAACTCATCGAAACAAATCAAGCGAATGTGCTCTGCCCACTCTTTAGCAATCACCTTTAGAGGATTTTTTTGCCCTTGCAGCTGGGTTAGGCGCTCATGCACTTGCTTCATAAAATGATGAAAGTGCAAACGCTGCTTAGCTTCAATATTGACCAACTTGAAAAACACGTCCATCAACATGGATTTACCACGTCCTACTGGGCCATATAAATAGACCCCTTTTATTGGCTTTGCGCTTTGCCACCAATGTCTTGGCGCAGCCAGTTCTGTGGCTAGATTATCAAGAGCATTAATCGCTGTGCGCTGGGCACGGTCTTCTTGCAAATCACCTTTGGCTATTTGCGCTTGGTAATACTGTAATATTTGTCCTTGCTGTACTGTCATAGGTAACTAGTATCCGCTATACTCGCCGCCATTGTAGCCGACTAAAAATGTGATCCCAATGAAATTTCCATGCCGTTTAGATAAATTTATCAGCCATATTGCCGAGTTACCTCGCAGCAAGACCAGAGCAGGTATTAAACGCAAATACGCCACTGTTAATGGTGAGGTGATCACCTCATTCGATTTGTCTGTAACACAAGATGATGATATTCGCTGGCAAGGCGAGCCGCTGGTCTTTTTAGGCAAGCGCTACTACATGCTTAATAAGCCAGCGGGCTATGTGTGTGCTAATAAAGATGACCTTCACCCGACTGTATTCGATTTACTTGATGAACCAAACATGAGCGACTTTCATGTTGCAGGTCGGTTAGATATCGATACTACAGGTTTAGTGATCATTACTAATGACGGCGACTGGTCACACAAAATTACAGCCCCAAAGCATAACAAGTTCAAAACTTATTTAGTTGAAACTCAAGAGCCTATTGATGAAGAAGCAATTACAGCGTTAGAGCAAGGGGTGCAATTGCACAACGAAAAAGAGCTAACCCGCCCTGCTATTGTTGAAAAACTTGCAAGCTATAGTTTACGCCTTTCAATTTGCGAAGGTAAATACCATCAAGTTAAACGAATGCTTGCCGCTGTAGGCAATAAAGTTGTTGAATTACATCGTGAAAAAATAGCGGATATCACCCTCGATGAAAGCCTTGCAAGCGGTGAATATCGTGCTCTTACAGAAGCCGAACTCAAGCTCTAAATAGGTACTTGAGCAAAAGTCATGATAACGCTGTCATTTTTCCTTAATAAAACCAGACAAACGTGGTAAAAGTTAACAGGGGAAATAATAAAGGAGGCTGACTGTGTTATCAGGACTAGCTTTAAAAACAAAAATCACCTTATTTGCTATCGCTATGTTTATTGCGTTATCTGCGATAGCTTTACTTGGCTTACAGTCTTTACGCCATGCTAGCGAAAGCGACAACATCGCGCGTATCAACCAGCTCATGAAAAGCACTACCAATATTGTTGAGCAATTTGAGTTGATGGTTAAAAACAACCAACTCAAAGAAGCACAAGCAAAGAAACTTGCTATTCAGGTGCTGCGCGAAAATAAATACCACGACTCAGAATACGTGTACGTCGTCGACAACAACTTAAATTTTGTCGCTACCCCACACGACCCTGAGCTGCATGGCACCAGCTTTAATGATTTTAAAGACGCCAGTGGCAACAGCATCGGCCGTATGGTCGAAAATTTAGTGGGTAACACAACCAATAAAATTATCACCTATCATTGGGATTCAGTGCGTGGTGGTGAAACGGTAGATTTAACGTCTGTAGTTCAAAAAACACCGCTGTTTGGCTGGTATGTTGGTACTGGCATTAGCGCTAAAGAAGTTGATGAACGTTATTGGAATACCGCTAAGTGGTTGCTGGGCCTTTCCATGCTTATTGCCATTGCGCTGACTTTTGCTATTGCTCGCTTTGGTTCATCGCTGACTAATGCCTTAGGCGGCGAAATTGATGAAGTAATTGGTATTGTTAAAAACGTCTCTCGCGGCAACTTAAACTCACATATTCGCCAAGATGCTCCTCCAGAGAGCATTATTGCTGCCATGCATTACATGCAGCAAGGTTTACGTGGCGTTGTTGGCGGCATTAAAGGCGTTACAGATAGCTTAAAGAATCAAAGTGTTGATAACGAATCTCGCTCTGTTGAACTCGATAAACTGACTCGTAGCCTTAATGAAGAAACTCAAATGGTTGCTTCAGCAATTACCGAGTTAACAGCCTCAGCGCAAACGGTTGTTGAACATGCCGAACAAGCAGCCTACTCAGTGCAAGAAGCTGAGCAGCAAGGTCAAAGTGCAAGCCACTTAACCAGCGAGGCTGCTGACACCATCGCGCTTTTAGAGCAGCAAATTGACAGCGCTGGTAATAATATTCAAGTACTCGATGATGAGGTAAATAACATCGCAAATGTACTCAGTGTTATTCAAGGTATTGCCGAGCAAACCAACTTGCTTGCGCTTAATGCTGCGATAGAAGCCGCCCGTGCTGGTGAGCAAGGGCGAGGCTTTGCTGTAGTTGCTGATGAAGTGCGCGGACTTGCCCAGCGCACGCAAACCAGCACAGAAGAAATTCGTAATATGATTGGCAAACTGCAAGCAGCAACCCAAGATGCCAAATCATCAGTGTCCCTAAGTATGACAACCAGCGAACAAACCGTTGAAAAGTCGAAAAAAGCGAATGACGAGCTAAAACGGGTAGCAAGCTCACTCAGCGCCATAGCACAAATGAGCCATCAGATAGCTATTGCTGCGAAAGAGCAACTAGATGCCGGTGAAGACACAGCCAAACGCATCGTAACTATCTCAGACACGGCTTCACAAACGGCTGATGTATCTAATCAGGCTCATACAGCAACCGATTTGATCAAAGGCCTTACTAACGATTTAGAAACTGAAACCGCTAAATTCAGCTAACCTTCGCTAACTTAAAACGAGAAAGCCCAGCAACTGCTGGGCTTTCTCGTTATAAAATTTGCACTAAGACTTTATTTGCACCAAATCAAAATCGGCCATACCAGGCACCATTTGTTGTAAGCGTGATTCAGTGACATCTAACGAGTTCAAACACTCACAGTACTCAGATGCCTTCATCTCTAACTGCTCTGCTTTCTTTTGCAGTGATTTATCAATTTCTTTTGAGATGATATCCATACGCTGCCCCATATCATTGATACGGTCTTCGATATTACCTTCGCGCGACTTAAAAGCATCCCCTAGCGAGACTAAAATAGCGCCAAGTGAACCGTGAACTGCAGAGTGAATTTTTTGGCTGATTTCTTTGGTAAAAAAATCATCGATTTTCGACAGCGACTGCGGGGCAATAAAGAAAAAGTCATCACCACGCTTAAATTTATCCATTAATGCACGTTCAACATATTGCAGCTGAGTTTTTAGCACTTCAGGCTCTTTGTCTGACATGCCCTCAACAACTTGCTCGATGGCACTTAAGCCAAGGTTTACACCATCTGTTGCCAGGTCAACAAGTTCAGGGACGGTTTGTCTGATCCCTCGGCTGAACTGCTCAACGACTTTGCTTTCTTCGGGACTTAAATCAACCCAATAACCTCGTATAAACAATTGGTTATCGTTGTTAATTTGCACGCGAGTTTGACCCTTATCAACAATACGAATGACATCATCGGTAATGATTAAGCCATGGCTTAGCTCTACATCACATTGTTTTTTTTCTAAGGTTGCGTAGCTGGAAAAGCTAGAGAATGTAATGGCCGCTGCTAACAACGAGCGAGAAAAGAACGCCATATACACCTCAAAAAGACAAAAAAGGAAGGCCGCTAGATTAGCAAATATCCAATTTTATGCAAGTAAAACGCCTAGCTATGCTAGGGCGTGTTGACCTTTTGTGATTAATTTTGCAGCAGTGTGTTTGGTATTTAGGCAAGGCAGAACCTATGTAGTGTGGTTGTTCCACATAAATAGGTGATAACGCAGCATCAATGCCAAACACGCGCTGCCCTTCGGGTTCTTCCTAGGGGCGATTAACTCTTTGTTGCTCGATTTTTACTTAGCCCACTAGGTTACAAATCTCGCGCCGCGATTAAATCGCCCCTAGAGTGAACAAATTT
>NZ_JAATOU010000028.1:0-40273 GCF_011806445.1 Pseudoalteromonas sp. HF66 | reverse complement strand
AAGCAGTCCGCCGTGTCGGTGGATGCGCATTATAGGGAGATCCGAATTCAGATCAACTGTTTTTTGCAGTTTTTATTGAAAAAATGACTGTTCGCGCAAAATACGAACGAAACGTGCAAAAACCACACTAAATTGGCAGTATTTGGGTTATTTAAACAATATAAGAAGTAAAAACTTATTTGTAGTTTGTATAAAGATGGGCTTACTTAATAAAGAGAAACGTAATGATCTTTACATGTGATCTTCGTTGCTAGTTGCTAGTTGCTAGTTGCTAGTTGCTAGTTGCTAGTTGCTAGTTGCTAGTTGCTAGTTGCTAGTTGCTAGTTGCTTCAAGATGGTATGGTGATGATTGTGGATTGATAGAGTTATTTTATTAGAAATGAATTTCAGAAAGTAAAAAGCCGAGCATAAGCTCGGCTTTTTGGTGTCTTTACGACTTACTCTGCAGACTGCGCGTCTTCTTGAACTTCTTCGTTTGTCGCTGGGCGACCAACTAGTTCAATATAAGCCATTGGTGCATTATCACCAGCACGGAAGCCACACTTAAGAATACGAGTGTAACCACCAGGACGGTCTGTATTACGTGGACCGATTTCGCTGAATAATTTACCAACTACTTCATTATCACGCGTGCGAGCAAACGCTAAACGGCGGTTTGCTACACTGTCAGTCTTAGCCAGTGTGATTAAAGGTTCAATTACACGGCGCAACTCTTTAGCTTTAGGCAAAGTTGTTTTGATGATTTCATGTTTCACCAAAGAACCAGCCATGTTGCTGAACATCGCTTTGCGATGGCTGCTGTTACGGTTTAATTGACGACCACTCTTACGATGGCGCATGACCCTATCCTTCTAACTAAACTAATATAGTGATTTAGATTATTCAGCTAGGCTTGCAGGCGGCCAATTTTCTAGGCGCATACCTAGAGAAAGACCACGTGAAGCTAGCACGTCTTTAATTTCAGTTAGAGACTTCTTACCTAAGTTAGGCGTTTTAAGAAGCTCAACTTCAGTGCGCTGAACTAAATCACCGATATATTGAATTTGCTCGGCTTTCAAACAGTTTGCTGAACGTACTGTTAGCTCAAGATCATCAACTGGACGAAGTAGAATAGGATCGAATTCTGGCTTCTCTTCTTTCTCTTCTGGCTCAGTTACATCACGTAAATCTACGAATGCATCTAATTGCTCAGCTAAGATAGTAGACGCACGGCGGATCGCTTCTTCAGGATCTAAAGTGCCGTTTGTTTCCATATCAATGATTAACTTGTCTAAGTCTGTACGTTGCTCAACACGGGCTGATTCAACCGAGTACGCAATACGTTCAACTGGGCTGAATGATGCATCAAGCAGCAGACGACCAATTGGACGCTCATCGTCATCAGAGGATAAACGACTAGATGCCGGCACATAACCGCGACCGCGCTCAACACGAATACGCATGCTGATCTCGCTGTTAGCTGTCGTAAGGTGACAGATAACGTGATCTGGGTTGGCGATAGTTACATCACCATCGTGCTGAATATCAGCCGCAGTCACAGGGCCTACACCAGATTTAGTCAGGGTCAGAAAAACTTCATCTTTGCCTTCTAAAGTTACTGCTAGACCTTTAAGGTTTAACAGAATTTCAATGATGTCTTCTTGTACGCCCTCTTTCGCGCTGTACTCATGCAATACACCGTCGATTTCTACTTCAGTTACTGCACATCCAGGCATAGATGATAACAGTATACGGCGTAAGGCATTACCCAAAGTGTGACCGAAGCCACGCTCTAATGGCTCTAAAACTACTTTAGAACGCGTTGGGTTGATAGCGTCGATATCGACTAACCTTGGTTTTAGGAATTCGGTAACAGAACCCTGCATTTTATCCTCTCTTAACTCTTAACTTTACTTAGAGTAAAGTTCGACGATTAGTTGTTCGTTAATGTCCGCAGACAGATCTGAACGCTCAGGTAGGCGCTTGAAGCTGCCTTCCATTTTCTTACCGTCAACTTCAACCCAAGTCGGCTTTTCACGTTGCTCAGCCAACTCTAGAGCAGCGATGATACGTGCTTGTGTTTTCGACTTCTCACGAATTACAACAGTATCTTCTGGAGTAATTACGTATGAAGGGATATTCACTACACGACCATTAACTAAAATCGCTTTGTGGCTTACTAACTGACGTGCTTCAGCGCGTGTGCTAGCAAAACCCATGCGATATACAACATTGTCTAAACGTTGCTCTAAAAGCTGTAACAAGTTTTCACCTGTATTACCTTTAAGGCGAGCAGCTTCTTTGTAGTAGTTACGGAATTGCTTTTCTAGTACACCGTAGATACGACGAACTTTTTGCTTTTCACGTAGCTGTAAACCGTAATCAGATAAGCGACCTTTACGAGCGCCGTGCTGACCAGGTGCAGTCTCAAGTTTACACTTAGAGTCGATAGCTCTTACGCCGCTCTTAAGGAACAGGTCAGTACCTTCACGACGACTCAGCTTGAGCTTAGGGCCCAAATATCTTGCCATGTTATTTCTCCTAACCTATTGTTAAACGCGACGTTTCTTCGGTGGACGACAACCATTATGAGGGATTGGCGTCACGTCAGTGATGTTGGTGATACGGTAACCAGCAGCATTCAAAGCACGTACAGCAGATTCACGACCTGGACCTGGACCTTTGATGAAAACTTCTAGATTTTTTAAACCGTATTCTTGAGCAGCAGTACCTGCACGCTCTGCAGCAACCTGAGCCGCGAATGGAGTAGATTTACGTGAACCACGGAAACCTGAACCACCTGCTGTTGCCCAAGATAGTGCATTACCTTGACGGTCGGTAATTGTTACAATAGTGTTGTTGAAAGAAGCATGAACGTGAGCCATACCATCAGCAACTTGCTTTTTAACCTTCTTACGACGAATTGGTGCTTTAGCCATAATCTACCCCACCTTATTTCTTGATAGGCTTGCGAGGACCCTTACGAGTACGCGCGTTAGTCTTAGTACGTTGACCACGTAGTGGTAACGAACGACGGTGACGTAGGCCACGGAAACAACCAAGGTCCATAAGGCGCTTGATATTTAATGTAACTTCACGACGAAGGTCACCTTCTACAGTGTACTTGCCAACTGCTTCACGCAATACGTCAAGTGTTTCGTCTGAAAGTTCACCGATTTTTGTGGTCTCGGCGATACCAGTCGCTGCTAAGATAGCCTTAGAGCGAGTCTTACCTATGCCATAAATAGCAGTTAAACCGATAACTGCATGTTTATGATCAGGGACGTTAATGCCAGCGATACGGGCCACTAACACATCTCCTATATTTGAATTTGGTAATCATCTGTTTGAAAAGCCCGTAAGGATACTCAAACGAAGACCAAATCACAACTAAAAACACAGGCCGAGTAAATAACTCAGCCTGCACGACTGTTTAATTAGCCTTGCCTTTGCTTGTGCTTAGGCTCACTGCAAATTACGCGTACTACACCAGCACGTTTAATAACTTTACAGTTACGGCATATTTTCTTAACGGAAGCACGTACTTTCATTGCTCAACTCCGTAAAATGACCTTATCGACCGTAGCCTTTAAGGTTTGCTTTTTTCAGCACAGAATCATACTGATGTGACATCAGATGCGTCTGTACTTGTGCCATAAAGTCCATGATTACAACAACGATAATCAAAATTGATGTACCGCCGAAATAGAATGGCGTTTGCCATGCCATAGTCATGAATTCGGGCACCAGACAGATAAAGGTTATATACAAAGCACCTGCCAATGTCAGGCGTGTCATCACTTTATCAATGTATTTAGATGTCTGCTCACCTGGACGAATACCTGGGATAAATGCGCCAGATTTTTTCAGGTTATCTGCTGTTTCACGCGGGTTAAATACCAACGCGGTGTAGAAAAAGCAGAAGAAGATAATAGCCGCAGCTAAAACCATCGCATATAAAGGTTGACCTGGAGTCAACGTTGTAGCGATTGCTTGTAGCACATCAGCGACCGGACCTTCACCCTGGCCGAACCAGCTTGCAATTGTACCAGGGAACAGAATTATACTGCTAGCAAAGATTGGTGGAATAACACCCGCCATGTTTACTTTCAGTGGTAAGTGCGTGCTTTGAGCAGCAAATACCTGACGACCTTGTTGACGCTTCGCATAGTTAACGACGATACGACGTTGACCACGCTCAAAGAATACAACTAGGTAAGTAACAGCGAATACGATTACAGCAATCAATAACAGTACAAGTACATTCAGATCACCTTGGCGCGCCATTTCGGCTGTCGAACCAATAGCAGACGGCAGGTTAGCTACGATACCAACAAAAATCAGAACAGAAATACCGTTACCGATACCACGTTCTGTAATTTGCTCGCCCAACCACATTAGGAACATAGTACCAGTTACTAAACTCACTACAGCAGTGAAGTAGAAACCGATACCAGGGTTAACAACTAACCCGTCCATCATGCCCGGTAAGCTTGTAGCAATACCGATTGATTGGATAGTAGCAAGCACAAGCGTGCCGTAGCGTGTGTACTGGCTAATTTTCTTACGCCCTTGCTCACCTTCTTTCTTAAGCTCTATAAACGGCGGATACATATGCGTTAATAGTTGCGTAATAATCGAAGCCGAGATGTACGGCATAATACCCAGTGCTAACACTGAAGCGCGCTCAAGCGCACCACCGCTGAACATGTTAAACATTTCAACAATGGTGCCCTTTTGTTGCTCGAAGAAATCGGCAAGTACAGCGGCGTCAATCCCAGGGATCGGCACGAATGAACCTAGACGGTAAATAATGATAGCACCTAATACAAATAGTAATCGACGCTTCAATTCCGAAAGCCCACTTTGTGCACTTTTCATATCTTGACCTGGTTTAGCCATTAGTACTTCCTTAGTCTTCTACCTTGCCTCCGGCAGCTTCGATAGCTTCGCGAGCACCTTTAGTCACTTTAAGACCTTTAACGGTAACTGCGCGTGAAACTTCGCCAGATTTAACTACTTTAACGAACTGGATGTTCTTTTTAACTAGACCAGCTGCTTGTAACGCGTTTACGTCTACTACATCGCCTTCAACTTTAGCGATTTCAAAAAGGTTAACTTCAGTAGATACTAATGATTTACGTGAAGTGAAACCAAATTTAGGTAGACGACGTTGCATAGGCATTTGACCGCCTTCGAAACCAACGCGAACTTTACCGCCAGAACGTGATTTTTGGCCTTTATGACCACGGCCACCAGTCTTACCAAGACCAGAACCAATACCACGACCTAGACGTTTCTTTTCAGTTTTTGCACCAGCAGCAGGTGAAAGTGTATTCAAATGCATCGAATTAACCCTCAACCTTTACCATGTAAGAAACTTGGTTAATCATACCACGCACACATGCTGTGTCTTCTAACTCAACAGTGTGATTGATACGACGTAGACCAAGACCACGTAATGTAGCTTTATGCTTCGGTAAACGACCGATAGAGCTCTTTACTTGTGTTACTTTTACAGTTTTATTAGCCATGGTTTACCCCGTGATTTCGTCAACGCTAAGACCACGTTTAGCAGCGATTGACTCTGGAGAATTCATGTTCTCTAGAGCAGCAATCGTTGCACGAACGATGTTGATCGGGTTAGTTGAACCGTATGCTTTTGACAATACGTTCTGTACACCAGTTACTTCTAGTACTGCACGCATCGCACCACCGGCGATGATACCTGTACCTTCAGAAGCAGGCTGCATGTATACTTTAGAACCCGCGTGGCGACCCTTGATTGGGTGCTGTAGCGTGTTACCGTTAAGGTCTACACTGATCATGTTGCGACGTGCTTTTTCCATTGCTTTTTGAATAGCAGCTGGAACTTCACGTGCTTTACCATAACCAAAACCTACTTTACCTGCGCCGTCACCAACTACTGTTAGTGCAGTAAAGCTAAAGATACGACCACCTTTAACTACTTTAGACACACGGTTTACCGCGATTAGCTTTTCAGCCAAATCAGGCTGTTGTTGCTTTGCTTCTACGTTAGCCATTGTCTACTCCTAGAATTGCAGACCGGCTTCACGCGCTGCATCAGCAAGCGCCTTCACACGGCCGTGATATTTAAAGCCACTGCGATCAAAAGCAATCTTTTCGATGCCTTTGTCAGCTGCACGTTCAGCAACCGCTTTACCAACTGCTTGAGCAGCTGCAACGTTACCTGTGCCTTTAACTGTTTCGCTAATTGCTTTTTCAACAGTAGAAGCAGCAGCCAGTACATTACCCTCAGCAGTAACTACTTGAGCGTAAATGTGACGTGGCGTGCGGTGGATAACAAGACGCGTTGTGCCTTGTTCAATATAATTTCTACGAGTGCGTTTAGCACGACGTAGACGAGCTGTTTTTTTATCCATCGTCTTACCTTACTTCTTCTTAGCCTCTTTACGGCGTACATTCTCGTCCGCGTAACGAACACCTTTACCTTTATAAGGCTCAGGTTTACGGTATGCACGGATGTTAGCAGCTGTTTGACCAACTAACTGCTTGTCTACGCCCTTAACTAGAACTTCTGTTTGGCTTGGTGTTTCAATCGTAATACCTTCTGGTACTTCGAAATTCACTGGGTGTGAGAAACCAAGAGTTAAGTCTAATACTTTGCCCTTAGCTGCTGCACGGTAACCAACACCTACTAACTGAAGTTTCTTCTCGTAACCTTCATGCGTACCAACAACCATGTTGTTGATTAGAGCGCGAGCAGTACCTGCTTGTGCCCATGCATTAGCTACGCCTTCACGAGGTAAAGTTGTAATAACGTTGTCGTTAACTTGTACTTCAACAGCGTCGTTGATAGTACGAGTTAATTCACCGTTTTTGCCTTTAACTGTGATGTCCTGGCCTTTTAATGTAACTTCTACACCGGCAGGAACATTGATTGGTGCCTTTGCTATGCGAGACATAGTTCCCCTCCGATTAAGCTACAAAGCCAATGATCTCACCACCAACGCCGGCACTACGTGCTGCGCGGTCTGTCATTAGGCCTTTAGAAGTTGATACGATAGCGATACCAAGACCACCCATTACCTTTGGTAATTCGTCACGTTTCTTATAGATACGTAGACCAGGGCGGCTAACACGCTGGATATTTTCAATAACAGCTTTGCCTTCGAAATATTTTAAATCGATAGAAAGCTCAGGCTTCGCTTCACCGCTTACAGCGTAATCTGCGATATAACCTTCATCTTTTAATACTTTAGCTACTGCTACTTTCAGTTTTGAAGTTGGCATCGTTACTGATACTTTCTTCGCTGACTGACCGTTACGGATACGTGTAAACAAATCCGCAATAGGATCTTGCAAGCTCATAGTCTTACTCCCGTGATACTATTACCAGCTAGCCTTTTTAAGGCCAGGAATTTCACCGCGCATAGCTGCTTCGCGAACTTTGATACGGCTCATGCCGAATTTGCGAAGGTAACCATGTGGGCGGCCCGTAACGTTACAACGATTACGTTGACGTGAAGAGCTAGAATCACGTGGTAAAGCTTGTAGCTTTAATACCGCGTCCCAACGATCATCGTCAGATGTATTTACATCACTGATGATAGCTTTTAGTGCCGCACGCTTTTCAGCATACTGAGCAACTAATTTAGTGCGCTTTGCTTCGCGCGCTTTCATAGAATTCTTTGCCATAACCCTACCCTTATTTCTTGAATGGGAAGTTAAACGCTTCTAACAACGCACGGCCTTCATCATCTGTTTTCGCAGAAGTAGTGATTGTGATATCCATACCGCGAACACGGTCTACTTTATCATAATCAATTTCTGGGAAGATGATTTGCTCACGTACGCCCATGCTGTAGTTACCACGTCCATCAAAAGACTTAGCACTTACACCACGGAAGTCACGGATACGCGGGATAGCGATTGAAACCAAACGCTCAAAAAAGTCCCACATACGCTCGCCACGTAGGGTTACTTTACAACCAATTGGGTAACCTTCACGCACTTTGAAGCCTGCAACTGATTTGCGTGCTTTAGTGATTAGAGGTTTCTGACCAGAGATTGCTTCTAGATCCGCAACAGCGTTATCTAAGATCTTCTTGTCAGCTAGAGCTTCGCCCACACCCATGTTTAATGTGATCTTTTCGATCTGAGGGACTTGCATGACAGAGCTGAAACCAAACTTCTCTTGAAGTTCAGCGACTACTTTGTCTTTATATACTTCATGCAGTTTCGCCATCATTCTACTCCAACTATTAGATAGTTTTACCAGTAGATTTAAAGATACGTAATTTCTTACCATCTTCAATCTTGAAACCTACACGATCTGCTTTACCCGTTTCCGAGTTGTAGATCGCAACGTTTGATACGTCGATAGACGCTTCTTTCTCAACAATACCGCCAGCTTGGTTCAACTGTGGAACCGGCTTTTGGTGCTTCTTGATTAAGTTGATGCCTTCGACAAATACTCGACCAGACTCAGTAACAACTGAAAGCACTTTACCGCGCTTACCTTTGTCTTTACCGGCTAGTACGATTACTTCGTCATCACGACGGATTTTTGCTGCCATGATAGACTCCTTATAGTACTTCTGGTGCTAGTGAAACGATTTTCATGAACTTTTCAGTACGAAGTTCACGAGTCACAGGGCCGAAGATACGAGTACCAATTGGCTGTAAGTTATCATTTAAGATAACAGCCGCATTGCTATCGAAACGGATCAAAGAACCGTCCGGACGACGAACGCCTTTTTTAGTACGCACAACTACCGCGTTTTTAACATCACCTTTCTTCACTTTACCGCGAGGAATAGCTTCTTTTACAGAAACTTTGATGATATCGCCAACCGCTGCATAGCGACGGTGCGAACCGCCAAGGACTTTAATACACTGCACTTTGCGAGCGCCGCTGTTATCAGCAACGTCCAGCTGAGTTTGCATTTGGATCATGTTAATGACCTCCGGTGTAGAAATTACAACACGCCTTAATTCTGTTTAAAATCAAGACATTTCGGTTAAATTCCACTCAAAAAACAAGCAAGTTGTCTCTTAAGGGCGGGCAATTGTAGCAGCAATGACAAGGAAGTGGTAGGTTATTTTTTAATTAATTTGGAATTAATCGTGCTGCTTGCATTAAGGAATTACAGCGACTTGCTGGTTTGTTATTGATTATAAAACAAACAGGGCGCTAATGCGCCCTGTTTTTGACTTTAATTAAATTTTATTAATTTCCAAATAGACCTTTTAATTTGTCTTTTATTTTATCTTTGGCTTTTTCTTTCACTTCTTCTTTAGCAGCCTCACTCACATCTAAGCTATAACCTACATCATGGAATGGGCCTTTTATACGCAGAGGAATTTTAAACCCAGTGCTGTCATCTGTCGTACCCTGCCCTTCGATTGAATCAACAATCCCCGTCACTAAACGGTAGTCTACAGTGGTCATTGGTAAATCAATCTTACCTGAGCCGGTAATACGAATAAGCGGACTTAATAGAGATAAGTCTGTATTTTCACCAATACCATTTGTGAATACAAAACTACCTTTAAGTGCTGAGAAGTCTGTCTGTTGTGAGTTATCAAAGCCAGTATCCAGGCCTTCTGATACCGCACTTAAGTTACCTTTTATAAGCTCTTTAGCTTTACGAACCATCTCTGCAATGTTGGCTCCTTTCACTGCACCATCTGCAAACTCAAAGCCCACCTTGCCGTTAAGGGCATTAATAAAGCTTTTTTGACTTTGACCTGTGGTCGTTAGATCCCAGTTTAAAGAGCCTTTACCCATTAACTTATCGAAACCGGCCGCATCAGTAAGTAATGGCTGTGCATCGATTTTATCTAAAGAAAAGTTAGTGCTAATTTTATAAGGTGTTTGCTTAGCGTTAACGGTGATTACACCTTTGCCATTACCTTCGTATGCAACAAACTTATCTAAGCTGATGTTAGCTACTGCATTTTTAAGGTTCACTGTTAACTGGTTTTCGCCAAGTGTAATATCATTTGCTTTTAAACCACTTGAACGCACAACAACATTTGCATCAAGTGCATTTAGGCCACTCATATCAATTGTTGTATCATCCCAAACAATTGGCTGCGCTGGCGCATCTGAGGCCGGTTCTGCTTGCTCTTCTTTAGCTACCCCCTCAGGTAAGTAAGGGTTTAGATCAAGCATGCCTAAATCAATATCGGCATTTACAACTAAACGGTCGCCAAGCTTAATATCGCTTTTACCTTTAATTTGTAGCTCATCTAGGGTGGCAAGTAGCTCAGCCAGTTTAAACTGCTCACCTTTTAAATGCATTGAACCTTTTACATTAAACGCATTGAAAGCATTCTCTTTAGCATTAAGCTCAACACCCTGCCAATTCGCAATGTTTTTAACTGAGTCACCACTAACAGATAGAAGCCCTTGCACATCATTACCCATTTCTGCAATTGCCCCTTTGAAATTCAAATCGATCAAGCGTGAATCAACCTCAGTGCTGACATTAAAGGTTTCGCCCTCAATCGCTTTTACGGGTGTATCTAGCGTTACATCCAAATCAAAACGCTCACCCATATAGGTAATACCGCCTTTTAACTCAAGGGTTTTACGAAGAGAAGGTAATAAAATGGCTAACTCTAAATCACTTATCTGTTGTTTTGCCCCAGTTTTACCGTCTAGATAAGTAAAGGTACCACCATAAATTGCCACTTCGCCAAGCTCAATATCAAAGTTATCAGGTAAGTTAACGGCACCAGAACTCTTTTGCTGCTCAGTCTGTGGTTGCTCTGCAACCGCATCAAATAGCTGCCAGTTTGCTTTACCATTTTTATCGGTTTCTAACAAAATCGTTGGTTCGTTAATAACAAATTTATCTAGCTTAAACTCACCGCCAAATAACGACATCCAAGGAATACGGATAGCAAGTTGCTGCATACTTGCCATATTTTTTTGCGAACCAGTTTGCATATTGGCAAAGTTTACATCATTCAGTTCTAGCTTTAATGATGGAAATACCGACAGCTTTTTATCGCCATTAATAGTCAGACTACGACCTGTGGTTTGTTCTACTTGCTCCGATACTTTATTAAATATCGCGTCTGTAGGAATGAGGAATGGTGCTGCGACTACTAATGCAATTAGTAATAAGAAAATGACACCAACAACTTTCAGTAAGGTTTTCATAATCATCCTTAAAAATGGGCAAACAATGTTCATATCATAGCGGGAGTTAGGCGCAAATGCATTGCCCAACCCACAAAAAGGTTTGTAAACAAGCTTAGGTTTAAGAACATGAATCAGCGCTGAAATATTTTGATACCTTTAGGTTACAAATAAATCTTGACCGAATGATACCCTAGGGTTACATTGATACCTAGAGGTTACATTTAAATCAAAAAGGAAAAGATTATGTCTAAGCAAGATATACAAACGGAAGAAAAGTTTATGAGCCATAACGCATGGTTTTCAATATTCATGGGAATTACGTTATTAATCATTAGTGTTTACCCAATGCTTAAGCAGACATCAGCACCTTTACTGTTTATCGGCGCTGCCGCTTTTTTAGGTTCATTTTTTATGTTTGTGATTAGAGGTGGGTTTACATGGAAACTTGGGTATCGCCTTATGTATACCGATGAATTTTTAAAGACAATTGATACCATCGCTTATAAACATGTGGTTCTTGGATTACTTTTTAGCATGGGGGTTATTTTTTTATTGTCTGATGACCTTGCTTTAAATGTATCTCATAGCATGATGGCCACATTTTACCTCGCTCAAATGTGTTTAGTATACGGCGTATCAATTCTTTGGCAGAGTAGAGACTAGGTATAATAGTGGAAAATAATATCGCTAAATTCCGTAAAGAGAAGGGTTTATCGCAGCAAGAACTCGCTGATGCCATTGCAGTATCACGTAAAACCATTAGCACAGTTGAAACAGGCCGCTTTATACCTTCGGTTATTATCGCGTTAAAAATTGCAACCCACTTTGAACTTACCGTTGAGCAATTATTTACACTTGATGATAATGATTAATTAATCAAGTCAATCGCAATCTTGCTCTATCAGTAAGATTGCATCATTTCATTACTTCGGTATGATGCACGACCCTGTTGTTTTTGCACCCTGTGTACTAAAATCAAACAACCTAATTTGGTCAAAACTGGAGTATCGATTAAGCATGAAGAAACTGCTTATTTCACCGTCAAAAATGGCGCTTGGCGAGCAAGAAAGTCAAATTTATCAAAACATCCTCAAGCAGGCCTCTGATATCAGCTTAAACCTAATGGCAGTTAAAGTAGAAAACCACCCTGAAGACTTTTTAGGCTGGTGCTATGAGCTATTAAGTGCAAGCCGCGATCGCATTAACTACGATCTATTAGAAGATAAGCAATTACCGACACTTAAGAAACTTCATGACTTATTAATTTCTGCCATCAGCTTTTTGCAATTAAAAACCTTAAGAGTTGCACCATGGCCAGTTATCGCAGGCTTCATCGAACAGCATAAAGAGCTTGTGGCACTTGATGAGCAACTACGTTTAGCTAATTACATTGCAGCGATTAAATCACAATCATTAAAAGAGATGATCCCTGAAGACCGTTTAGCGTTTTCAGGTAAACACAGTGCGTCGCTTGATCCAAGCAGCTATAACTTCGATGTTGAATGGTTTGCTTCTACGAAGAACGCAAAAGGCTTTCACCAAATGTTGAGTGATTTGCCTGGTGCATTCGATGAAGCCTTAGCGCACATTCCACTTGAAGGCGAAATAACCCAAGAGCATTATCAACACTTTATGGTTGCATACTTGATGGCATTTAATGGTAGCGATGAAAAGCCAACGCTTGCTCCTGCAACTCGCTTACTTGCGATGCGCCGACCTGATGTGTTTACACCAATCGTAAATAGTAAACTTGATGCCCTTTGTGGGGCACTAGGTATTACCAAATTAAATAACCGTGATTTTGAGCGCTACTGGCAAGATATTGTAGAAGCAATCCATAATATGCCTTGGTTCAAAATGGCTAGCGCCGCAAATGAACTTGAGCAATCTTTAGTTGAAATTAAAGCTCTATTACCTAGCTTCTTTTATTATGCAGATAAAAGTACCGCCGATAACTCAAACTATATTAAGTTGTTAAACAAACCTAAGAGTACCACGAGCTCAGCAGGTAAAAAGACCGTACGCCGTGGCAAAGAATCAGCTGAGATACTGGTAGACCGTGCATTAGCAAGTGATGATATCCCTGAACATATCAAAGCAAAGCGCGATTCAATCATCAGTGAAGTTGAAAAAGGCCGAAGTGTTGAAGAGACTATTAGTCTGATGCGAGCGATTTTCGGCTAAGTCACTCTCAAATAAGAGAAACCCGGGTGCTTCGCAATTGTGCAACCGGGTTATTTTTTGCACCACACAAGTGCGCATGAACAATTCAAATATCCACTATTTTTTCAATTAAGCCATCTTAGAAGTCTGTTTTTAAAGCATTTAAGCATAAAATAGCCCATTCAAAATGAACTTGGCACAACCAGTGCAACATCGTATCCAGACAACACATAATAAATGTCCTCGAATAATAACCAGACTGCAATCTGAAATGGGACAAAATCAACATAACAACAGGATACAGAAACATGCTAAAACTAAAAAAAACGGTCGCAGCAAGCGCTCTTGCGCTATTAACTTTGAGCTCGACATATAGTTATGCAGAAGTCACAGCAAACGCTGCGGCAACGTCAAATTACTTATGGCGTGGTCAAGAGCAAACTGGCGGTGATGCTGCAATCCAAGGTGGTATCGACTACGCAAGTGAATCTGGCTTTTATGCGGGTACTTGGGTATCGAATGCTAGCTGGGCTGACGACATGACGTACGAGCTAGACCTTTATGCTGGTTTTGGCGGTGAAATCAATGAAACCTTTAGCTACGATGTTGGCTACATTTATTATGCATACCCAGATGCAGCATCTTACACAGATGCAGATTTCTCAGAAATCTACGGTAGCATTAGCATGGGTAGCTTCACCTTTGGTGCAGCAGTACTAGCAACATCAGCAGCTAGCGGTGACGGTACAGACTTTGGTGATTCACTTTATTTAAATGCTGACTACAGCTTCCCAGTTGGCAGTACCGGTGCAGAAATGGCCCTTCATTTAGGTCATTACTCAGGGGATTTCATTGGTGATGATGACATCATCGACTACGGCGTTTCAGTGTCGAAAGACGGCTTTACTTTCGGTCTTTCAGACAATGACATCGATGGTTCAGATGTAAAAGTGTACGTCGCTTACGCGGTTGACTTCACTTTATAAAGAATGTGTTACTTGCTGCAACACGAAGGGCCGTAAGGCCCTTTTCTCGTTTAGGGCTATTCGTTAAGGCACACTATGACCAGTTGAGCCTTGCCAAATGCGATACCATTGTTCACGGCTCATAGAGAGCTGCTTAGCTTCAACCGCTGATTTAACACGTTCAATGTTACCCGTACCAAGTACCACAGACGGTGCACTCGGGTGCATTAACAACCAAGCATAAACAACTTGATCAATTGCTGTGGCGCCAATTTCAGCACCAACCTGCTCTAACACGGCACGTAAACGCACTGCTTTTTCATCATCGCTTGAGAATAAACGCCCCCCTGCCAATGGTGACCAAAGCATAGGTTTGATATCAAGCAACTGGCATTGGTCTAAGCTGCCATCATCAAGGGCTTTCATTTCGTAAGGTGAAAACTCAATTTGATTAGTTACAAGCTCAAAGTCTAAACGCGACTGTAACAAGCTCAGTTGCGATGGCGTAAAGTTAGATACACCAAAATCAATCACATCACCATTTGCTTTTAGGGTATTAAATGCTTGTGCCATTTCATCGGCATTCATCAAGTAATCAGGGCGATGAATAAGTAATACATCTAAACGATCAGTGTTGAAGTTTTTTAGTGACTGCTGTGCTGAGGCAATAATATGCGCGGCACTTGAATCATAGTGGTTTGCTTTGCCTTGTAATCCTAGGCTTGCAAACGCAGGCTTGATACCACATTTAGTAATTATTTTGATTTCATCACGAATACTTGGTTTTAGTTTAAGTGCTTTACCAAATTCAGCTTCACAACCGTATTCACCGTAGATGTCAGCATGATCGGTATGTGAAACTCCCATATCGATTGCATTTTCTAAAAAACTTAAGCATTGCTGGGGCGTTACCTGCCAATCTAACAAGCGCCAGAATCCTAATACCAACTCATCAATACAACGACTATTGCTATTCACCATAACGACCTACTTTTCCTAATAAGTTCGATTCAAATTAATCCTTTAACCATATCACAGATTTACTAATCACAGCTGTTAACATACAGTTACAAAACAAATTGCTAATTTGTTACTAAACAGGATATTTTAGTACCTAAAAACAAATGTTATAAAACAAGGAATAAAAAAATGAAATCATCAAATGTAATGACCGCATTGGTTGATATTTTTATCAGCCCGAGTAAAGCCTTTAATGGTTTAAAAGAAGCAAAAGGTTGGTCTTTTGTTGCCTTTATTTTACTTGCCGGCATTCTCGCCGCCAGCATGTTTGCTTTTTATAATAAAGCTGACCCGCAATTTTTAATCGATCAACAAGTGGCAGCCGCCAGTGTTGATGCCACTATTGCTGAGCAAAAAATGATTCGCCAAAGCATGGAGCAAACCATAGATATGCAAGTTTGGTTTGCTATGTTTGGTGGCATTATTGGTTTAGCTGTTATTAATGCTCTAATGGCAGGTTACTACCTATTTGTATCGAAACAAGATCCAGAAGCTAACTATGGCTATGGTGCGTGGTATGGCTTTGGCATGTGGGCCATGATGCCTTTGGTTATTTATTACTTAGGCTTTTTAATCTTAGTGCTTACAGCAAGCACTAACCAAATTTCACAAACGCTAATGAACTACCCTTCGATTAACCAACTTTTAATTGGTTTAGAAATTGGTCACCCATTTTACACCTTATTGGAAAGTCTCAATATCTTTTCTATTTGGAGCATTTTCATCGCAGCTATCGGTTTGAAGTGCTGGACTAATTTTACTTTCAATAAAGCGCTACTGTTTGCAGCTCTACCAAGTATTGTTATTTACGGTATTTGGACTGTAATCGCTCTCGTTTAATTCTGCTTTGAGCGGCGATATGCCGCTCTTAACTACCAAGGAAGTAACATGAAAAAAGCCATTATTATTGGCCTCGCTGTTACAGCATTTGTCGCTTTACTAGTATCAAAGCAAGTCACAGGCAATAAAGATGCACCAGAAATGCATATTGCAGAAGTTGCACAAGGCAATATTGCCGATTCAATTTTAGCCTCTGGCAACCTAGTCTTTAACACCCAAGTGCAGCTGCGCTCTGAAGTGACTGGCCGCGTAGCGAAAGTGTTTGTCGAAGAAGGAGAAAGTGTCACTGAGGGCGATATTCTTATGCGTCTAGATACTACAGCGTTTGAATCTGAAGTTGCACGCAACAAAGCCGTGCTTCGCGCTACTGAAATTGATATTAAGCACAGCGAAACCCGACTGAAAAATATCGAACGCCAGCTAAGCCGCCAAAAAGAGCTTTATGAAGTTGGCCTCGCAGGCCAAGAAGTGTATGAAAACCTACAAAATGCCCGCGATTTAGCGAAAATAGATATTGAAGCAAAACGTGAAGCTTACAACCAAGCCCAAGCGTCATTACTCATTGCTGAAGACCGTTTAAATAAAAGCGTGTTTCGCGCACCAATGAGTGGGCTACTTGCATCGGTAAATATTAAAGAAGGTGAAACCGTAATTGCCGGAACAACCAACATTATTGGCTCAGATCTGATGCTAGTAGCAGATCCAAGCGCTATTTTAGCCGAACTTCGCGTGGACGAAACCGATATTGCTGGTATAAAACTAAACCAACATGCAGATATCTATGCCGCCGCTTACCCAAACCAACCTTTTACTGGCAAAGTAATAAACATTGGTACTTCAGCAAAAAACCAAGCCGGTTCACAAGGGTTATCATTTAAAGTCAAAGTACTACTTGATGCCACTGACCGCCAACTATATGCCGGTATGAGTTGCCGTGCTGAAATTGCGACAAGTATTGCCGAAAATGGCTTAAAACTCCCCATTGAAGCAATTCAAAAAGAGGATGATAGCTACTTTGTTTGGAAGCTTAACGCAGATAATACAGTAACTAAAACAACTGTAACGGTAGGCATTTCTTCAGATATCGAACAAGCACTAACCAGCGGTGTTGCAAAGGGAGATCGTATTGTTATCGGCCCAGCTAGACCTCTCAGCTCACTAAAAGAGGGTGATACGGTAGCCGTTAAAAACAGCCCTGAAAAAGGTGCTAGCTAATGTCGGCGGTGATAAAACTTAGTAATATCAATAAGCAATATAAAATGGGCGAACAAGTTTTCAAAGCCCTTGATGATATCAATATTGAAATTGCTCAAAATGAGTATGTTGCCATTATTGGCCCTTCGGGTTCAGGTAAATCAACACTAATGAACTTGCTTGGCTGTTTAGATACCCCTACAAGTGGTGACTACTATTTAAAAGATAAGCTGGTAAAGCGAATGACCGAAACTGAGCTTGCTCATCAGCGTAATGAAAGTGTTGGCTTTATTTTTCAAAGTTTCAATTTGTTACCGCGAGCATCAGCTCTTGAAAATGTTATGCAGCCACTTGTGTATCGATTTATCTCTGCCAAAGAGCGAAAGCAGCAAGCGCTCGAATCATTGCAGCGGGTTGGTCTTGGCGATAAGGTAAATCACCTTTCGAGCCAGCTTTCTGGTGGGCAACGTCAACGTGTCGCGATTGCTCGTGCACTTGTTACTAAACCACATATTTTACTTGGTGATGAGCCTACAGGTAACTTAGATAGTAAAACCACCACTGAGATCATGGCACTGTTTGATGAGCTTCATAACGAAGGGCACACCATTATTTTGGTTACTCACGAACAAGATATTGCTGATCACTGCCAACGTGTTATTCGTTTAGTTGATGGCAAGGTTGTCAGTGATACCCGTAAAGGCGAAGGAGCAAGGCAACATGTTTAAATCTGCTATCGCTGTTATGGAAGGCACTAAAGCCGCACTCATGGCAATTAAAGCAAACGCGATGCGTAGTGCCCTTACCTGCTTAGGTATTATCATTGGTGTTGCAGCGGTTGTGACCGTAGTGGCAGTAATGCAAGGTTTCACTAAGCAAATTAATGATCAACTTGCCGACATGTCTCCTGATGTGACCAATATAAAACCTTACACTAGCGTAGAAAAAGAAATGGTAGGCCAACAAGCAAAGCTAACCTACATCGACTTTTTAACCCTAAAAGCACGCGTTAAAGAAGCCGAAACCTTTACTGCGCTGATGTTTACTTGGCGCTTTTCTGGTGCAGCAGAGTACGGCAATAAAAGTCATGCTTCACGCGTGATGGGTACCGAGCAAGACTACCAAAAAGCTTACCGCACCTACCCAGAACTCGGCCGGTTTATTCGCGCAGAAGATGATGAAAAACGCCGTCGAGTGGCGTTTATCGGCCCTTCAATTATCGAAAAGCTTAATCTGCCTGAAAACCCTGTAGGCGAATATATCAAACTCGGTGGTGAGTGGTTTCGCATTATTGGTGTTGCTGAAAAACAAGGTAGCTTATTAGGTTTTGACCAAGACGATTACATTAATATTCCAATAAGTACCATGAGTGCGCTAGAAGGCGGCAGTGTTGATACTAATGTGCAAATGATGTTTCGTTTAAAAGACGATGCTAACGAAACGCAAGTACTGGGTAAAATTCGCCGCATCTTGCGTCAATTACATAAACTAAAAGACGGCGAAGATGACGACTTTGAGTTTGAAACCGCCGAAAAAGCCCGTGCTAATATCGATAAATTTACCGGAAGTGCAACCGCAATTACCGCGGGGATAGTCGGTATCAGTCTGGTGGTTGGGGGTATCGGTGTGATGAATATCATGCTGGTTTCGGTAACAGAACGCACTCGTGTGATCGGCACTTTAAAAGCATTAGGGGCAACACCTGGCTTTATTATGCTGCAATTTTTAGTTGAAGCGGTGGTGCTATCGCTTTTTGGTGGCTTAATTGGTTTAGCGATAGGGTATGGTGCCGCGGCACTGATTTCGTTATCAGTGCCGAGCATGCCAGATGCCTACATACCGGGTTGGGCGATTATGCTGTCATTTGGCTTTACGTCATTGATTGGTATTGTGTTTGGCTTAGCGCCCGCTATTAAAGCGGCACGCTTAAACCCAATTGATGCACTGCGTTATGAATAACTAGTCTGGCTTATAAGGTACTTGAGCACAGCTTATTTCAACTGTTTTCGGGTACCAAATAGGCCCAACTTGGTTTACTGCAATTTCAGCAAGACCATTGGTGAACGACTTATAAGTGTGAACGGTTTGCCACTCAGAGTCAGGGCATTGTTCAGATAAGTCGACAGGCTTTGAACCTTCGTAAAGCGCCGCGGCAAAGTTATGATGCCACTGCTCTGTTGCAGGCGCTTTATTGCCTTGCGCTGCACTGCCATTATCGAAGTAGATATTTGTGCAACCACTTAAGGTTGCAACTAACACCGCTGTTATTAGTAAGCTTTTCATAGTTGTTGCTCCTGTGCTTGTTGCTCACACCATACTTTTACTGTGTGAGGAGCATAAATTCCGAGTGTAACTAGTCCTAATGCGCCATCAGCGAATGTTTGTTGCGATTGCATTTGGGCAACTTTTTTATCTTGGCAAATAGCCTTTACATCAACGCGCTCTTCACCAACGAGGCCCCACAAAAAGAATGGACGGCTATCTTGGTAATCGGCTTTAGTGGCTAATTTATTGGTTGTTTTTTCTGGCACTATGGTGACTGATGAACACGCTGTCACCGATAAGGCAAGCAGCATACAGGCCATTTGTTTCATGAGTAGTTCCTTTGTCTGAGTTGTTAAGCTCAGTAAGTATAAGAATATGAGTACTCATTTTGGGTAAGAAAGCGTATAGAAATTGTAGGAAATACTACAGTTTCTAACATTTAGCCTTTGAACTAAACTGGGCTAACAACGACTAACTCTCAAGGAAAGTAACTAAAGGTCATTATGACGGCATATCTGCGTATATTTTTATTACTTGTGTGTTTGAGCGCGCTGTCTTGGTATAGCTTTTCAAGCGATCCTAGCTCTGATGAGCAGCAAGGTATAACCAAAACTGCCGTGAACCTTGTTAATTGCCAACAGCAGTTAGCACAAAGTCGCATGCAAACTTACGCAGCGCATTACATTTTGCCCTATCAGTTCAAGTTATTGAGTTGGAATATCTACAAAGCACAAATAGATGGCTTACTCACAGATTTACAAAACCTAAATGACGATGCTGATATTGTGTTACTTCAAGAAGCTATCGAAGAACCAGCTCTTACAAAGCTCAAACCATATTGGCGTTTTGCTAAAGGCTATAAGAGTGGCAGTGTGCAATCTGGAGTTATGACACTCAGCCGTTGGCCCGCCACTGTGCATTGCACACTCACTCACAAAGAGCCTTGGCTACGTAGCCCAAAAGCCACCAATATTGTGGAGTATGCGCTGCCTGAACAACAGTTATTACTGAGTATTAACCTGCATGCCATTAACTTTACGGTTGGTGTAAGTGACTTTAAACAACAGCTAGACGATGCCGCCGCCATTATGCGAACGCATAAAGGACCTATCGTATTTGCCGGTGATCTCAATACCTGGAGTGATGAGCGCCAAGCCTTATTGCAGCAAACGTTGACCCAACTAGGCCTACACGAGGCTATCTATTTAGATGATAAACGCACCAAAACATTTGGATTAGCACTTGACCAAATATGGGTGCGAGGTGTCAAAATAGAAACAACTATAGTGCCTGAGCTTGCAAGCTCAGATCATAATCCAATAATTGCAACCTTAACCATAGAGCAAAAAGAACAGTGAAAATAACAATGAAAAGATATTGGTTTATCGCATTAATGTTCTTGAGCATTAGTCAATTCTGTATTGCAGCCACTCCAGAGCAAGAAATTAATCACTTAATTGATTTTGTCGCTAAAAGCGATGCCGTATTTATACGCAATGACACAGAACACTCAAGCCAAGATGCTGCCGAGCACCTCGCTATGAAATATCGAAAAGCGACCCGCTATGCAAATACCGCCGACAAGTTTATCGAAAACCTAGCGAGCAAAAGCTCTTGGAGCGGTAAGCCCTATAAAGTAAGACTCAGCAATGGATCGTTACTCAATGCAAAAGATTGGTTGAGCAATGAATTAGAAGAGTACCGTCGAAACCAACATATTCATAATTAAATCATCAACACACAAGAAGCGAAAAGCCATGCAAGAACACAATAATCAACCACTCAATGACTTTATTGAATACCCTCATGACGAAATGCTTAAACGCGCCGAAGAGTTTTTAGCCGTTAGTCAGCGTCGCCATAGTATTCGCAGCTTTAGCGACCGCCCTGTGCCCAAAGAAATAATCGAAACTTGTATTAAAGCGGCAGGCACTGCACCAAGTGGTGCCAATCATCAACCTTGGCACTTTGTGGCAATACACAGTAGCGATGTTAAGAAACAAATTCGTGAAGCAGCCGAAAAGCTAGAGCGCTCATTTTATGAAGGCCGAGCTGGTGAAGAATGGTTAGATGCTTTAAAACCACTTGGCACAGATGCCAGTAAGCCCTACCTTGAGCATGCACCTTGGCTAATTGCCGTGTTTAGTCAAAAGAAAGGCGGTATTTCTGCCGATGACAAAAATACCAATTACTATGTTCATGAATCTGTTGGCCTAGCAACCGGCTTTTTAATTCAAGCACTACACAGAGCAGGCCTTGCTACCCTCACGCATACACCAAAGCCAATGAGCTTTTTAACCGAAATTTGTGGCCGCGATAAAGATAATGAGCGCCCTTACATGCTGCTCATTGCAGGCTACCCAGGCACAGATGCAACTATCCCTGAGCATGCCTTAGTGAAAAAGTCGCTGGACGAAATAGCAACCTTTATTTAGTTTTAAAATCAATAGCTAGCACATCACCTGGGTTTAAACCTGAAACGATGTGCTGCTGCCCATCAACCACTTCGCCAAGGCGTACAAAACGACGCACTATCTGATTATTTTCAAGTAAGTAAACCATACTCAATTGGCCATACTGGTGCACCCAACTTGAGTCAATCAACACCCCTTTTTCAGTGGCGAGCGGTAATTGTAACTGCGCATAAAGCCCAGGCATTAACCCAGTTTGCACATCTGTTTCTAAACGGATTTCCATACTGCGCGCAGCACTATCAGCAACGGGCACTATTTCTGTCACAGTGGCAGGCATTGACGTTGATAAAGCGGGTAATTTGACTGTTAGAGCTTGGCCAACATTCAATTTAATTGCTTGTTGTTCTCTGACATTAAACGCTAATTGCAATTGCTGTGGGTTATACAGTGCGAGTAATGGCGTACCAGGGGTTGCGGTATCGCCAGGTTCTGCAAAACGCTCAACCACAACACCTGAAATCGGCGCTTTAATTTGCGTAAAACTCAACGCGACTTGTGCTTGTGTTTGCTGTTGTTTAGCAATCGCTAGGTTCGCAGTTAAATTATCGAACCTTGCTTTAGCATCGTCGTATTCACTAACAGATACCAAGCCTTGTTTGTACAAATCGTTGATACGTTTAAGCTGTTTCTCTGCTTGAGTCAGCGATGCATTAATTGCGTTTATTTGTGCTTCGCTTTGTGCAAGCCCAGCTTTAAAGTCATCTTGCTGCAAGGTGATCAATACATCACCTTGTTTTACAGTATCGCCAGCGCGGACATTCAAACGCTCAACTTGTGCCATAACTCGCGATGAGATTTGCGTATTTTGTTTTGCAATCACGGTTCCTGGCACAACTTCATCACGAGCAATATCTGCCAGTGTCACTGTCACTAACTGACCATTGTAATCGTTTGCCGATGGGTTTTTCATGCCTGCAGCTTGCTTATCAGAAAAACTGCCCGCCATGTAAAGTACCGCCACAATGATCACAAATAACGCGATAATTGAACCAATAAGTTTTGATTTACCCTGCATGAGCTTTTTCCTCTTTGGCTGCATCCTTTGCAAACACTAAATAATAAACCAGGGGCACAACAAATAATGAGAACAATGTTGATGCCACAATACCAAAAATAATTGCAATCGCTAGACCGCTAAATACCGGGTCTAGGGTGATCACCAAGTTACCTAATAAGGTAGTTCCTGCAGTCAGTAACACTGGACGCATACGCACTGTACCTGCGGCAATTAAAGCTTGTTTAATTGCCATACCTTGGCTACGAGCTTGATTTATAAATTCAACCAAAATAAGTGAGTTACGGACCACAATACCGGCAAGTGCGATCATGCCTATCATGGCTGTTGCAGTGAATAACACCGGCTCTGGAGCACCAGCAATGGTGCGCTCTCCAAATTGATTTAATAACCAAAAGCCCGGCATGATACCTATCACGGTTAATGGAATAGCCGACATGATGATCAGTGACAAACTGGCAGAATTTGTTTGAATTCGTAAGATGATGAAAATTGCAGTTAGCGCAAACGCAAAGGCAATGCCCATATCTCTAAATACATCAATGGTAATTCGCCATTCACCTTCTCCACTAAAGGTTACGTCAGTGCCAGCAGGTAATTGCCAAGCTTGGCTACCACCATTATTGAAAAAGTGCCTACTTTGCCAATCAGTTTGGCTAAATTCGTCAGCGCTGATACCTAAGTCGGCATTTACGTCAGCAATAATCTCAGCGGGTGTACGACCGTTTAGCTCAGCCATTACATACACAACATTACGCTGATCTTTACGCATAATTGGTTTAGCAACATCTTGATACTGAAACTCGCCTAATTCAGATAATGCCACCAGCGGACGCGGTGCACTTTGCAGCCCAAATTCGTCACTGGTTTTTGCGAGTTCTCTGTCACCGCGAACCTGCAATGCGAGCAATTGAGCAAATTGATTTCGGTCTTGATACGGCAGTTGCAGTTTAATATCAACAGGGTCTGTTTCACCGCTAACATATAACACCCCAATATTTTGCCCATGCGAGGCAATGGCTAAAGTCTGGGCAATATCTTGCGTAGAGACCGCCGACAATGATGCTTTACTTTTATCAGTAACAAAACGCTGTAATGGTGCATTGGCAGCAATGCTGGTATCAACCTCTACCACATGTGGTTCTTGCTTTAACCTTGCCGCAACTGCAAGAGCTGCTTGATAGTGAGTGTCTGTATCAACAAATGGCTCACTGTAAACTTCAGCCACTAAGGTACTTAAAACAGGCGGGCCTGGTGGTACTTCAACCACTTTAATAACAATGCCATCGGTTGCCAGTGGTGCTAATGCTGCACGCAAGCGCATGACCACAGCATGAGATTGATGATCACGCTCAGTTTTATCAAGCAGTAATACTCTTAGCTCAGCAAGATTGGCGGCTTCGCGTCGATAATAACCACGTACCATACCATTAAAGTCCATACTCGATGGCTGGCCAACGTAGGCTGCCACCTCGCTTACCTCATTTAATTTCCAAGTGACAGTTTGTACTTTTCGCGTGAAAGCTGCGGTTTGCTCAAGGCTCGTGCCCTCTGGCATATCGATTAAAACTTGCAACTCGTTTTTATTATCGAACGGTAGCAACTTTAAAGGCACAACACGCATGACGGGTAGCATGGCACTGGCGACAAACAGGCCTAATGTGGTCCATAGAACGAGTTTTGCACGGCCTTTAGACTCAAGTAATGGCGATAAGATGCGCTCATACAAACTATGCGGATTGGCTTCTAGTTGCATACTGTCATCAACGGGCGCTTTCAGCAGTTTCATGGCCAACCAAGGCGTTACAAAAAATGCCACAATGGTAGAAACCATCACACTGACTGGCACATTAAATGCCATAGGTGCCATATAAGGGCCCATCATGCCAGTAATAAACGCAAGCGGGATAAATGCCACCATAATAGTCAATGTTGACATAAACAACGCCACGCGTATTTCGCTCATAGCATCAACTATGCGTTGTTTTTTATCACCTTTTTGCGTTAAAAAACGACTTATGTTATCTATGCCTGTGATGGGATCATCAACCAATAAACCTAGAGAAAGTATTAATGCAAACAGCGTGACTCGGTTAATCGTATAACCAAAGGCAAAATCAAGTGTCAGGGTTATGCCGTAACAAATAGGCACAGCTAAACCAACCACAATTGCTGGTCGCCAGCCTAAAAATACGCCAACAAAAATAACCACGGTAAACACCGCAAATACTAAACTCGAGGTAAGATTATTTACTTTTTCGTTCGCTGTTTGGCCATAGTCTCGCAGTACGGTGTAGCCCACTTCATCTGGCAGCAAATTAGCCGATAAGCTGTCCATCATGCTGTGTACTTCATTGGCTACAGCTACCGCATTAGTGCCAGCTTGCTTAGCGACACTAATGGTAACTAAAGGAAGTTGTTGCTGGTTATCTGATTGAGCCAACCATTGATAGCTTTGTGCTTCGCTTGGACCATCACTCACCTCGGCCACATCACTTAGGTAAACACTCTTACCGTTAACCACGTTGACAACAAGGCGTTCTATCGCAGATTGAGAACGTAAAACATCACCCACTTGTAAGGCAATTTGCTGCTTACCTTCAACAACACTGCCCACATTAACTAATTGGTTAGATACGCTAAGCGCATAATACACATCGGTTAGGGTTGTTTGATGTGCAGCAAGCGCGCTTGCATCAAGGTTAATCGTTAATTGACGAGTTCTACCAGCAATCACTTTCACTTCGCTGGTGTTTTCGATGCGCTGTAAACTGTTAGCGATTTCGTTGGCAAAGCGGGTTAGTTGGTAATCATCGTAAAGTTTTGGATCTTTACTAAATAAGCCCAGCATCACAATGGGTACATCGTTCACTTCAACCGGGCGTATTTGCCATGAACTGATCACTGACGCCATCGTGTGTTGATAGCTATAGAGTTTAGCGTAAGTGTCGAGAATGGCTTGCTCACGGTCGTGACCAACTTCAAAGCGAAGAGTAACAACAGCAGCATTACTTTGTGTAGTCGAGTAAATATGCTCAACGCCCGTTAACTGCGCCAATAACTTCTCCAATGGTTCAGTTACCAGCCTGGCTACTTCTGGCGCTTCAACGTTTGGCGCTGCCACATATATATCAAGCATAGGAACCACAATTTGCGGCTCTTCTTCACGAGGGGTTTGCTTTAATGCCATTAAGCCAAGCAGCACCGACATAATAAAAATAATGACGGGGAGGCGACCGCTCAAGCTGTTTTTTACTGCATTATCGATAGCATTCATTGCTTAATTACCTTTGCAAAATAAGCCATGTAGGGTCGCTAAGATCGATACCACGTTTTTATCAACCACGCGATAATAGATAGTTTGGCTTTCACGTCGAGTCGAGACTATCTGCGCTTTTCTCAGCGCCGCTAAGTGTTGCGATAATGCTGACTGTGCCAACGGCACAGCTTCGTTTAATTCGCTCACGCTCATTTCACCATCTTGCAGCGAACATAAGATCATCAAGCGATTTTTATTCGCCAATATCTTTAGCATTTGCTCTGCTTGTTCCACATTGTCGGCCATAGCCGCAAAATCGATGTTCATAATCACACTACTCTATATTCTTAAATACCGCTAAAGTATAGATTGATATATTAGAAAAGTCTAATATTAGAATTTACTAATATAGGTTTTTCTAATATATTAAATGCATCACTCTGTTATTGAGGTCTTATTATGAAACTAAATGACGCGCTTCGCCTAATTGCTGGTGTAATGATCTGTATTTCATTGTTGCTACAACAGTTTCACAGTCCGTTGTGGATTTGGTTTACGGTATTTATTGCTCTAAACTTAATTCAATCGGCATTCACTAAGTGGTGCCCAATGATCACTATTTTACGCAAACTTGGCATGGAGGATTAGTATGCTGACACCAATTCCTGACTTAATGAAAATTATTGCTCCAAACCAGCGCCGCATTAACGCTGACCAAGCAAAGCAAGAATTAAGCGAAAATCACGGTTTATTAATAGACGTACGTGAGCCGGCTGAACACGCCACAAAAGCAGCGACAGGTGCTATTAATATCCCGCGCGGTGTACTTGAAATGAAATTAATGGAAATTGAAAAAGATCCTGCAAGGCCAATTTACTTACACTGTGCAAGTAGTGCCCGTGCCACACTTAGTGCCGAAGCACTTACTCGTGTTGGCTACAAAAATGTCACTGTAATCACCTGTAATGCAGAACAAATTTGCCAAGTGTTTTAGCTTCATAGAATAGTAACACTGGTCGGATAAGCTCGTACTTTTCTATTTGTAGGTACAGAGCAATGACTTTTACACGCAGACGCTTTTTAAAAGCATCGGCGGCTGGTTTTGGAGCCGCCGTTTTATCTTTCGGTTTAACTGGCTGTAGTCTTAATGACGATGATGAGGAAACCACAAAGCAGACCCCTGTCAGCTTTGATCACGGTGTTGCTAGTGGCGACCCGCTAGCTGATAGCCTCATCATTTGGACTCGCATAACCCCACTTGAAAACGTCAAAAGTGTTAACGTAGTTTGGCAAGCCTCAACGGATGCTAACTTCACAACTATAAGCCATGATGGCGAAACTCAAGTAAGTGATGCAACCGACTATACCTTGAAAGTTGATCTGCAAGGTCTCGATGCAAACACCACTTATTACTACCGCTTCATAAGTAATGGTAAAACCTCACCCACAGGAGCAGGTAAAACGCTGCCAGTTGACAATATAGAACAAGTAAAATTTGCCGTTATCTCTTGCGCTAACTACCCTGCAGGCTACTTCCATGTGTATGGTGAAATCGCAAAACAAACCGATTTAGATGCAGTACTGCACTTAGGTGACTACATCTATGAATATGGTAATACAGGTTATGCCACTGAAGATGCCACCGAGCTAGGCCGTTTATTACCTGATGACAATAGCGATGAAATCATTTCTTTAGCTGATTACCGCAAACGTTACGGCCATTATCGTAAAGACGAGAACCTACAAGCTGCCCATAGTCATTGTGCATTTATTACTGTTTGGGACGACCACGAAATAGCAAATGATACATGGCACAGTGGCGCAGAAAATCACAACGACGGCGAAGGTGAATTTAGCGAGCGAAAAATGCATGCGCTACAAGCTTATTTCGAATGGATGCCAATACGCAATGTCGCCGATAAAGAACGTATTTATCGACGCTTTGAGTTTGGCAATTTAGTGTCATTACACATGCTCGATACCCGTGTTTTAGCTCGCGATGAACAAATTAACTATGCTGATTTCGATTTGGCCACTAGCCAAGGGCAAACTGACTTTGTTGCAGCAATCAGCTCACCTACTCGTGCTTTATTAGGTAACGAGCAACTCACTTGGCTTACCGATGGTTTAATGACAGCAACAACACAATGGCAAGTACTTGGACAACAAGTGCTGATGACTAAAATGCATTTGCCATTTGAGATTCTGCAATTACTAATGAATATTCAAGTAATTCAAGCTAGCGGTGCTGATCCTTCTGCATTACTCGCTCAAGCAAACACGTTATTTAGTGAGCTTGCGCAAATTAAAGGACGCATTTTAGCTGGAGATCAAAGTGTTACAGCACAAGAGCGAGCACGCGTAGAAACGACAGCGCCTTATAATCTTGACGCATGGGATGGCTATGCTTATGAACGTGAGGTAATACTTGGGACTGCAATTGCAGCGCAAAAGAACCTTGTCGTTTTAGCGGGTGATACACATAACAGCTGGGCAGGACAATTAGTCACTGATGCCAGCAATCCTGTTTCTGCTCAAGCCGCTGCCGGTGTTGAATTTGCGACATCTTCGGTATCTTCACCAGGACTTGAGAACTACTTAGCGTTAAATACACAATCGAGCGAAGCTGTCGCACAAATTGAGCAAGTCATTGCATTGCTGGTTAACGACTTAGCTTATAACAACTTAGTTGAACGCGGCTACTTAACTGTCACTTTTACTCAGCAACAAGCAGTTGCCCAGTGGCATTATGTAAGTAGTGTCAAAACAGCCGATTACACACTGCTTAACGAGCGTCAAAAAGCGCTCAGCGTACAAGCTGGTAGCCCTACTTTACAAATGGCCTAACGCTTTTCATCTAATAGCGTAACTAACATTTGCTCAATGTTTTTTACGCTATAAGTAAGTGAACGTAGCAGTTCTAACTGACTGTCTTCAGGTTGATGCTCTGGTTTAGCGCTGCTAGTTTGAGTCATCTCATCTTTTTGTTTCAAGATTGCTTCGCGAAACTTCTCAGCATCAATCACTCCGAGTAATGATACCAATGCACCTTGCCCCGACTGACCTGCCGTTTCAAAGCTCAGTCGATAGAGACCAAATTGACGCATTAAGGGACCTTGACTTAGTGCTACATCGGTTATTTTTTCAAGTGGGATCGACTTTTCTTCTTTAAAAAAGACACCACGCTTCACCACTAATTTACGAGTTAACAAATTAGCTGACATCGCCGCTAAAATACGCCCTGCCACCAGCCAGATTATTAACGCAACAATGGGAATGAAAGGGATACCTACCATACTAATCATACAGGTAAAAATACCCAGTAATAACCAATACCGTTTTACTTTGGGATCAAAACTGGCACTCAATAAACTGGTTTCTGTCATCATAGACTCCTTGATAAGAGTTATGACAATATACAAACTTTTCATTAAATACAAAAAAAGCCGAGCTAAGCCCGGCTTAAAGGTACTGCAGGGAAAGCTATTCCACTGCTTCAACCGTCACTGTTAGTTTACTCAGATCGGGTCCTTGCACGGTAAAACGGTAATCTCCCGCTGTCGGGATATTCAAGGCGATATTAGCACCAACGGCTTCTAGTAAGGCCGCTTCACCAATCACAGCGACAGGTGCATCACCACTGCCGCCATAATCTACTGTACTCCAATCTTCAGAAGCAACTTTGAACTCATAGTCACCAGCTTCTAATGTCATGGTTGTACTGTACATCGCATCACCTGCATAAATTAGAGGGTTATCCGTTCCCCAGCCATTGACGCTGCCGCGTAAGTATACTTGAGTTTCCCCAAACATTTCTGCGTTGAACACGGCCATAAGAGGCTCTTCGAGATTACTGGCGTCAAATACAAACTGATATTGACCATCGGTTGTAATATCAATTGTCATGTTTGCACCTTTTACTGCAAGCTGTTTTTCTGTGCCTAAAGTCACAGCCGCACTACTCTCACCTGAGCCATAATCCACCGTGCTCCAATCCTCAGAGGCCACTTTGAATTCATAGCTACCTGCAGATAATTGTTTAGTGAAGGTGTAAATACCTTTACCTTGATACATCAACTCGTCACTGGTACCCCAATCGTTTAAGCTACCGCGTACATAAATCGGTGTGCTAACAAATGGCTCTTCGTTATATACCTTAAGTATTGGGTTATCGGTGTCTGTGGCATCGAATGAGAATACATAAATAGCATCCATTGCCGCCGTAAAGGTCATATTGGCACCACTGCGTGTCAATGGCTCATCTTCGCCTTCGATCACTTCAGCATCATCTGCAGAAAGCGCACCAAAATCAACGGTAGACCAATCTTCAGAAGCGACTTTAAACTCATAGCTACCCGCTGTTAGAGGAATCGCAATTTTGTACTCGCCATTACCCACATATTCAAAGCTATTTGCCGTGCCCCAGTCGTTTAATGAGCCACGAACATAAACCGTTGTGCTACCAAATGGCACGATATCTGGCGCACCTACAGTAGCATCCGCACTTAGGCCTTCGCCTTGTGCATCACCTTGTGGTTTCACAAACACTGCAACAGTATATGGCGGAACATTAAAGGTACCTTCACCCTCACCAGCTATAAAGCTTGCCGCTGACATACTTGAGTCAACACTGGCTTTTAAAACAGGGTGAAGCTCAAAACCCGCAGCAGTTGACACCGTATGCGATAAGCTTTGCTCAGTACCGTTCATAACCACTACAATGGCATCGTATTGGCTATCTAGGTCAGTCAACCCAACGCCATCATCGATACTCATCACTACTAAACCTTGCTGTTGACGCTTACCAATATTGTGAAAGCCAACGCGGTCTAAAATGTCTTGCTCTGTGGTTAAACTAAAGAGTGGGCTGGCACTACGAATTGCCAAGAATTCAGTAAATACATTACTTGCGTACTCAATGTCACTTGCCATCGCTTGTGCGTTAGGATTTGCTGAAATAGGCGCAATTTCGCCCCACTTCGCTTGGTTATCTTGCGCAGGCGGTAAACCCACATTCCAGTTATTTGTTTCTTTACTGAAATCAACAAAGTTAAACCAATCACCAGAATCATAGCTGTTACGATCCATTGATTTAGAGCGCAACATATCCGCACCCATTTGCATAAATGGAATACCTTGGCTCATCAGTGGCATAGCTAGAGCCATATTGTGAACACGTACACGCTCTTCAATACTTAAGTTAGTGCCGTGCTTGTATTGCAGCTGATCCCATAGTGTTTCGTTATCATGCTTAGAGACATAGTTAATGCTGTCAGCCGGGTCAAGGGCGTAAGCCGCTGGCTGACCACTCCAGCTAAAGCTGCTGCCTTTTGCTGAATTACCTTTAAAGTCTTTAAGAATGTAGTTTTGTAAGTTACCTGCCAGTGATAAACGCAACGTATCTTGCTCAGATAAGTTGCCATCTGTGGCATTATTGCTAAAGAACGCACCACCGCGAATTGCTTCACGGATACGGTCATTAAAGGTACCTACCTCAGTGCCAGCCATATCCATTTGTTTCGCTTGCACAAATAAACGGTTATCTGCCACTTCACCAAAGTTCCACCCTTCACCGTAGAAATAGGTATCAGGGTCAACTGCTTGCACTGCACTAAGTGCGGTCATAATTGATGCTTTTGGCATATGCCCCATCACGTCAAAGCGGAAGCTATCGTAACCAAAATCACGAGCTAGAATCACCATAGAGTCAGCAACAAACTTATCCATCATGGCATGTTCTGTTGCAGTATTTTCACAACACGTTGAGCGCTCAATATCACCCGATGTTTCGTTATATCTATGGTAATAACCTGGTACCAGTTTATCGAAGACTGATTTGTCCCAAACACCAGATGATGTAGTGTGGTTGTAAACAACATCAAGCACAACACGCAAACCAATTTCTTGTAAAGACTGGATCATCGCACGCGTCTCTTTAACTCGCGCTATACCTTCTGGCGATGAAGCGTAAGAACCTTCTGGAGCAATAAAGTGGTGCGGATCATAACCCCAGTTAAAGCTATCAACACCACGCATTGCATTGGCAAGCGCTTGTGCATCATCTGAGCCAGGTAGGTATGACGCCATAAGGTCAACAATTAATGCGTTTTTGTCTTCGGTTTTACATGCATCTGCATTGTCGTCAATGCGGCTACATAAATCACCTAAGGTTGCGGTAATATCAACACGCTGACTGGCATCTTCATCAATGGTGCCAATATCTGTCAGTGGCAGTAAATGAAAATGTGTTAGGCCATTATCAGCTAGCTTTTTAAGATGTTGCATTGGTGCACTATCAAGCTCAGTAAACGCAAGATACTTACCACGGTTTGCTTCACTGACCGTTTCATCACGCACACTAAAATCACGCACATGGCCTTCGTAAATGACCGCTTGCTCAGGGTAATCAACCGTTGGCACCATACGCTCATCCCAACCGGTCGGTTTAGTATCCTCATCATCAAGGTTAACCAGTTGGCTGTATAAACCATTGGTTGAAACGTTCAATGAATAGGGATCTGTGCTCCATAAGCTTTCAATTTTCTTAGTCGTAGGATGATAAACATCAAACATAAAGCGGTAGTAATGACGATCGTGACTGATATCGAGATTGCTTGACCAAATACCCGTTGTGCTATCAAAAGTCATAGCAAGTTGTTCAAGCTCTGTTTTATCAGCATCATAAAGCGCTAATTTCATATTGCTGGCAGTCGGCGCCCATACCGACACATCAATGCCATTATTGGTGTAATGCACTCCTAGTTGTGCTTCATTAGCGTCACTTTCGCCACTGGTATATAAATCATCGAGGGCTTTAGCTGTTTGCACATAGGTTGCTTCAATTAGCTTGCCATCAGCATCGTAGCCTGCCACAACCAACTGTTGTTTAATAAGCTCTTTTGCTGCAGTTGCATCCCAGCTACCTTGATACGCATTCCATCCAGCAAGGTGTGGCACTTTAGCGATTTGTTCATCACTCAAAGACGTCGATGTAAGCTCAACCACTTGACCATTTAACTCACCGGTATCTTCATCGACAGCTAAATTTGCACTGTTTGATGAGTGTAATTTAATGATGCTTGTCAGCTCATTACTTGGCTGGTAAATCACCGTAGATAAATCAATCCAATGCGCTGATGCACCAGAAATACTCACCGGGCGCTCACCTAAGCTAACAATTGGGTATTCAAATACTGATGGTTCACCATGAATAGTAAAGTTCATTCGTTGGAACTTTTCATCGTCCTGCATCAATGGCATTTTTAAATCGACATCACCAAACGCTTTGCCAGATCCTTCGGTACCAATATGCACGATGAAGTTAGCACACTCGTTATAACCTTCTTTTAGTTTTACAATCCAGTACGCACCATAGTTAGGATCAATACCATCGTATTCATGCCCATTGGCCCAATCAGTGGCATCAAACGGCGCTGCGTACGCATCACAGTCATCATTATTCCATGAGTGAAGACGGTAACCTTCATAGGCATCATCACTGGTGCGGTTATAGAATAAAATGGCTTCATCATCTGCGGGGAAAACCACAGGGTCAGGAAGAGTTGGATCAGCACCAACTACACAGCTTTCATTATTCTCATCAGGTACCGTTGGTGCCGGACAACTAATCGGCGGTGGATCAACACACTCAGTACCCGCTTCATTGGGGACTTGCGGGACACTACAGGTCAATAAAACTTGCCCTGAATCTATATCGTTACTTGCGCCACCACCACATGCAGCTAGCAATACCATGCTGCATGCAATCAGTAAGCGGCTAAAATTAGCTATTATTTTCATGTTTTTATCTCCAGCTTACTGATCAATGGTTATAGGTAAAACCTAGATAAAACTGGCGACCAAAGAATTGCGTGGTCCCTGTTTTACTGGTTGTTCCAAAGTAGCTTTGTGTTGGTTCATCAGTCAGGTTATTCACTTGTAATAACATGCCGAATGAATCTGTGAACTGATACGATGTTTGGAAATCGACAACCGTTTCCGCATCAAAATTCACCACTTGCTCATTGACAGCAACTTGCTCTGAAACAAAGTCATCGCGATAACGCACATTCAAACGTGTTTCAAAGTTTTCATAGCTGTAAAAAAGTGTGCCGTTAAAGACATTGTTTGAAAGGCCAGGCAAATCTTGCGACACAGAATCGCCACCTAAATCAGTAATAGATTGCACTTCGCTCTCGGTATATGAGTAACTAGCGTTAATTCCTAGACCTTCAAACGGTGATGGTAAGAAAGAGAAAACTTGCGTATAGGCAAGCTCAATCCCACGAATATAACCACCTTTGGCATTATTAACCGCAGTAGTGTACACACCATTAGTAGTTTCGATTTGCTCACCGCTGACAGGGTCCACAATGTATTCTGGTACGTTAAAACCATTACCTTTGAAGTCAAAGTTCTCTATGGCTACCGTATCTATGAATGAGTCAATATTCTTATAAAACGCAGCAACAACCAGAGCACCATCTGTGTCTTCAAAGTATTGCTCGTATGAGATATCGTACTGGTCCGCATAGAAAGGTTTTAAGAATGGATTATTGGTACTTGAACCGTTAATTTCGCCGTCATTGTTAACCGATGCACTAGCATCACCTGCTAAACGGTTAATTGGAGCACGCGCCATCACTTTTGCCGCAGCAAAACGAATTTGTGTCGCGTCATTTACTTTAAAATTCAGGTTTAACGACGGTAAGTAATCAGTGTATTTAATACCTAACACGCTAGGCGCATAAAGGTCATTAACAATGCCATTGTCATCGACAATATATTGCGCACCAAGCTGCGGATCGCCACCGACATTTTCAAGTACTGTCGCTGACTGGTCTGTATCAACTCTGCGAATACCAAGGTTACCTGTGACTGGTAGAGTACCAATTTCGGTATCAATATTAAGCATAAAATACGCTGATACCACTTCTTCGTAAACTGATCCGCTTTGTAGCATGGTCCATGAATAGTTAGTAGTATAGCCTTGTGCATTTGGCTCACCATCACCATCTAAATCAACAACACCATCAGCATTACCCCAAGTTTGTACTGGCTGTGGGATACCATCAGGGAACCACGCGTTGAGCGCTTTATCTAAATCTATCGCTAAGTATGATGGGAAATAACTAAACTCACCTTGCCAATCAACCACTGTAGTCATATCGTCAGTTAGACGAAGTGGCGGCTGTGTCGAAGAGAATGCGCCATCGTTACCGTATTCAAATACAGAGCGATTATTACTGTACTCTCGGTCTGAATAACGAGCGCCAAATTCAATTGAGCTAAACCAATTGTTCTCTAACTCATATTTAAAATCGAGTCGAAATGCTTTTACTTCATCTTCATTTTCATACGGATAAATACCGTATTTACTCACCATAACTCGGTCGATATCGCTAAATGCGTCGGCTTGATTAAAGCCAATATCAGGTAAGTTTAAGCCGTTCAATTGATAGTTAAGTGATACATTGGTATCAAACACAGGGTTTTCAACGGTAGCATCTTCTGCAACCAATGCCCAAAGTAAACCATTTCGGAAGTTACTCTTAGCACGTGATAGCGACACGTCAGCGTTCATGTTTAAACGCTCGGTAATTTGCCAATCTGCATTAATACCGTAGCTATCTACTTCATCGAAGTCTTGGTTATCATCATTAACGATTTCAACGCGAGTAAAGCTATTTGATGTGCGGTTAATCGCACCACCAATAACCGCATTACCATCAAGTACTGGGTTAGCATATACAGCAGATGGGCCACCGAACTTAACCCGGAAACCACGGGCAAATGACTCGCTATCAAAACGAGATAAAAACGCATCACCTTTTAATTTAAAGCTATCGGTTGGCGCCCATTCAATCGAGGTTAAATAGCCATTACGGGTTTCTTCACCGCCTAAATGCTGAAGCTCAAAACCCTCGCTGATGTATTCATTAGCAGGGTTATCTGCAGGGCCATCGGTATCATTTGCTAACCCATCAACATCTTTATTGCCGTTATATGCAAAGCCGATAAACTGAGTCGCCACACTTGGCTGGAATAAGCGTGCGTAACCCAATGCGACACCTAATGTATCGTCAAGAAACTTACCTTGGTAAGAGAAGCTAATACGATCGCCGTATTCGGTAGCATCGAATACCTCTGAAGCACGGTCGTTATACATACCCCGCACATTAGCGGTAAATTTGTGTTGCTGGTCATTATCCAATGGGCTGGCTGTTTGTAACTCTACTGTACCCGCTACGCCCCCTTCTATAAGTGATGCTTTGGGTGACTTATACACCGCCGCCGAACTGATTAACTCAGACGGATATTGGTCAAACTCAATACTACGGCTACCACTGGTAGATACTTGCTCACGACCATTTAATGTCGAAAAAACAAATCCACCGGATAAACCGCGGATGTTTATTTCGGCAGCTTGGCCACCGGTACGTACCGCTGAGATCCCCGGTAGCCGTGTTAATGCATCAGCCATCGATACATCAGGTAATGCTCCTAAGTCATCAGCTGATAGTTGCTCAGAGACTGTGTCGCTAAAACGTTTTTGATTTAATGATTGAATTAAGCTGCGACTGAAGCCGCGCACTTCAATTACTTCAAGCTCAGGATCTACTTCCTTTGCCGATGTGCGTTCTTCTTCCGTCGCCGCCATTGCACTATTTGCTGCCACCAAGGCCAGCATAAGCGCACTTAGCTTGAATTTCCCCATTGGATTCCCACCCTGTTGTCGTTGGAGGTGTTGTATTTGTGGTTATTGTTGTTGTCAAAAAACAACCAATAAAGTGTAACCAAAAGGTGAATATTGTGTGATGAATACGTATGCAATAGGAGCTTACTGGGGAGAGCTGCGATCACCTCCCTTTTTATTAGTGGTGTAATCGCAACAAAGAGAGATTTATAGGGTAATAACGACGCGAACTGCTAAGGTAATAAAAATTACCCCTAGCAATTTTTCAAACCATGGATTCGCCTTAGTAAAACCAAAACGCTTTTTTGATATTTCGGTTAACAGTGCAACAAGTAGATACCAGCCTGTATCGAGTACAAACACGGTTAAACACATGATCAACCCGACTTGCAAAGTCAGATTCTCTGGGTCAATAAACTGCGAAAATAGGGCTAGAAAGAATACCGCAAGCTTTGGATTTAAAAAAGCAATGGCAAAACCATCTTGCAAAGCGATGCGAGGACTTGGCTTAGTCTGCTCAACATTCAGTGTTTGCGGGCTAGGTTTAGCTAACAGAATACGAATCCCCAAATAGGCGAGATATGCTGCACCGCCATAGACCAGCACTTGATAAAGCGTTGGTAACTGAGTCATCAGCGCGCCTAAGCCAAGTAACGAGGCACACGCATAAAAACCAACCCCAATACCATGGCTTAACGCCGCTAACATGCCGTTCTTCACACCTCCATGTAGACAGTGCTTTAAAACCACAGCTAAACTTGGCCCCGGAGACATAGCACCCATCACGCAAATTAAAACTAAACTCAACCACTCAGTTAGTGTCATTATTCTTTATTCTCTATTAACAATAAAACTGATGTAATGTTAGTCCATCAGTTGGTATTCAAAGTCATAATAATGAATACCCGATTCAATTCGAATTGCCATTTTACCTGAAATACCTTCAAGCTCTCCAGCACCGGAGTCAGGCACCACTTCTAAAGTTAATCGGTCAGTCCCTTTATCCATAGTGCCAAAATGTTGCAGTACAAAACTACCTTGCTTACCTTCTAAGCTACCAACAACTTGCTCAATTGCTACATAGCCTGCACTGCCTTGAGTTGCAGTCATGGCACTGAGCATTTCGCCTTGGCTTGTTGCCTCTAATGGGCCTGAGAACTGTTTATCAATCGACATGCGTCCTAAATTAACGCCATCTTGACCTGTGGCATAGCCGCCAATTGGGTTTAATTTTACGCTGAATTGACCACTGATCGTTGTAGATTCCATACTAATCCCTTAATAACTGTTGATTTTTAGAGCATTGATAACCATATCTATACCCTATTCACCAATAAGAATCTAGCATGTCTAACAATAAAGAAAAGGCGGCATTTAGCAGCCTGTTACCAATTTTAGCTTTTATAAAACCCTATAAATGGGTGGTGTTTGCAGCGCTTGGCGCCTTGTTGCTTACGGCCGGTGTTAACTTATCACTTGGGCAAGGCGTTAAATTTGTTATTGATCATGGCTTTATTGCTGGCTCACAAGCTCAGCTTCAACAAGCAGTAATGGTACTGATTGGTTTGATTAGCTTATTAGCGGTAGGTACTTTCTGTCGCTTTTATTTAATGTCGTGGATTGGCGAGCGAGTCAGTAACGATATGCGTAAAGCTGTGTTTGATCGTATTGTTACGTTGCACCCAAGCTACTTTGAAGAAAACCGCAGCGGCGAGCTAATGTCGCGTCTCACCACCGATACCACCTTGTTGCAATCTATCATAGGCTCATCTTTTTCAATGGCACTACGCAGTAGCTTAATGCTCATTGGTGGTCTAGCTATGCTACTTATCACCAACTTAAAGCTAACCCTTGTGGTTGTTGCCTGCGTGCCTGTGGTATTACTACCGATGATGATTTTTGGTCGCAAAGTACGAAAGCTCGCAAGTTCCAGCCAAGATGCTATTGCCGATATCAGCACCTATGCAGGTGAGATCATTCAAAATATCAAAGTCGTGCAAAGTTATAGCCATGAAGAGCGTGAAAAAGCGGCATTTAGCGAAGAGACAAACAAAGCGTTTCAAGTAGCGAAGAGCCGCATCAAACAGCGCTCGTTTTTAATTGCTGCGGTTATATTCCTAACCTTTAGTGCCATTAGTGTGATGCTTTGGGTTGGCGGCAGTGACGTATTAGCTGGCACCATGACAGGTGGTGAACTAGGCGCTTTCGTGTTTTACGCAATTATGGTGGCCATGTCTGTAGCAACAGTTGCAGAAGTATATGGGGAACTACAAAGAGCCGCAGGGGCAGCAGCACGATTGTTAGAGCTACTAGCCGTTGAAAGCATGATCCAAAATCCAGATACGAATAACGATGCACAATTTGAAGCAAACAAGCTCACCCACCCTGCTATCCAATTTAATGATGTGTCTTTCCATTACCCTTCAAGGCCTGATAAAGCCGCTTTAAATACACTGAATTTACAGGTAAAGCGGGGGCAAACTGTCGCTATAGTTGGCCCGTCAGGCGCTGGTAAAACCACACTGTTTGAATTACTGCAACGTTTTTACGACCCAAGTTCAGGAAGTATTTCGCTGGCAGGAATAAACATAAAAGCGCTTTCTCTTGATTGCTTGCGCCAGCAAATGGGTATGGTGGCACAAAACCCTATTTTATTCAGCTCGGACGTAATGCATAACATACGCTATGGCAACCCAAGCGCCACCGACGAACAAGTATATGCTGCGGCTAAATATGCCCATGCCGATGAGTTTATTAATCAACTACCTGATGGCTATCACAGCTTTTTAGGGGAGCAAGGTGTCAGGCTTTCTGGTGGGCAAAAACAACGCATAGTCCTCGCGCGAGCAATATTAAAAGACCCAGCTATCTTATTGCTTGATGAAGCAACCAGTGCACTCGATGCACAAAGTGAGTTTCATGTACAAGCTGCGTTAAAGCATCTAATGAAAGACAGAACAACACTCATTATTGCCCATCGTTTAGCAACGGTTAAACATGCCGATGTAATTGTTGTAATGGATAAAGGGGAAATAATTGCAACTGGTACACATCAGCAATTGTTTGAGACTAACCCATTGTATAAACAATTGTGCGAATTACAGTTTAATCGAGATTAAAAAAGAGGAATGTCAGGTTTGAAAGGGCATATCAAACCTGACCACAACTTTAGATGTAATACCAATTAGCTTAATTAAGTAGTCTATTTTGAGGCAATAAAACCTCGTTGATAACAAGGCAAAAATTTCGTTATTTAGTTGTTC
>NZ_JAATOU010000027.1:0-51472 GCF_011806445.1 Pseudoalteromonas sp. HF66 | reverse complement strand
GATAGCTGATAGCTGATAGCTGATAGCTGATAGCTGATAGCTGATAGCTGATAGCTGATAGCTGATAGCTGATAGCTAATTTATAGTCTATTCTTTCATTTTGCTGAGTAGTAATAATGTATTGGACTCGAGTTGCCCATGAAGCTTAACGACGCACAGATGTTTATTAACCCTGTTTATCGGTTAATAGAAATTACACCTATCCCCGTTACTGTTTCTTCGCCTAGCGGTAAACTTGAATATGCAAACCCGGCACTAAAACAATTATTAGGTTATGAAGGCGATGAAGTGTACGCAGATGATGTTGTTATAACTCATGCTGATGACAGGGAGTTAAATAAAACTATTCGTGCCAAGCTTAATCAGTTCCCTGAGCAGCCATTACAAATCGAAAAGCGTTACAAGCATAAGCTTGGGCATTCTATTTATTGCCAGCTGAACATTGTCGCAGAGGTAGATAATGACGGTAATGTCGTTCGTTATATTTCACAGATAATTGATTTAACAACGGTCAATAAAGAGGCGGCAGCAGATATTCTACTGACATATTTGGTTGATAAATCAAATGATGCCATGTTTATTGCAGACCCTCAGTTTGGTCAAATTCTTAACTGTAATCAATTAGCTTACAAGTGCTTAGGTTATGAAAAAGAAGAGCTACTAAAACAGACTGTGCCAGATATTAACCCAGACTATGATACGAATAGCAAATGGCTGGATAGGGTAGCGCGAATAAAAGCCCAAGAAACCACTATTTTTGAGTCAAGCTTAAAACATAAAGATGGTCATACTTTTCCAACTGAAGTGAGTGTTTGTTATATCGACCATCAAGGAAAAAGTTATCTTCTCGCGATTGTGCGTGACATTTCAGCTCGAAAAAATAAAGAACAGGCGTTGATTGAGCTTGCTAACCTTGACCCGCTTACCCAATTACCGAACCGTCGTTATCTAGAGCAATTATTGAATGATGTATTTAGTGAAAATGGTGATGTGTCTGAGGGAATGGGCTTTATTTATATCGATTTAGATGAGTTTAAACAAATCAACGATCAATATGGTCATGCAATAGGTGATGAAGTTTTAGTATGGGTTGCAAAGCAACTTCAAGCCGCCGTTAGAAGTACTGACTATGTAGTAAGAATGGGCGGCGATGAGTTTTTAGTGACTATATCAGGCGTAACTAATACGACGATTTTGAATCGCTTAGCTCATAAAATTGCGGCTCAGTTTACAAAACCATTTAGTTCTAAAGGTATATCAATTGAGGTTACAGCGAGTATAGGTGTGACAGCGCATTTTCTAGGAGATGGTGTGTACGCAGCGAACCAGTTAATTGAAGAAGCCGATGCGGCTATGTACCAAGCTAAAAAGCAACCTGGAACAACCATTATTCACTTTAGCTAATCGTTTTAAAGCCTTAAGTTACTTTGAAACTTGAAACTTGAAACTTGAAACTTGAAACTTGAAACTTGAAACTTGAAACTTGAAACTTGAAACTTTTCCCGTCTAAGCAGCCACTTCAACACAATTACGGCCGTTACTTTTCGCTTTATACAATGCTTTGTCGGCAACGGTGAGGGTTTCTTTCACGGTTGTTGAAGAGTGAGCTACGCTGTGTATACCAATACTCACGGTAAACTGCACGGTTTGCACTTCATCAATAGTGATGTAGGTTTCTTGCGCCTTTTGGCGAATTCGCTCGGCAACTAGCTTTGCATCAAGTAGGTTACAATTGAGTAGTAACACAAACTCTTCGCCGCCGTAACGGCAGGCTATATCAGCAAGGCCTTGTTCTGAGGTGAGTATGTTGGCAAATGCGATAATAACTTTATCGCCAACATCGTGGCCGTATGTGTCGTTAATGTTTTTGAAGTGGTCGAGATCAGCAATTAGGAGGGTAAACTCTTGCTGATTGGTTGCCATCGCGGCAATCAGTTCTTCACTTTTTCTGTCAAAGTAACGGCGATTATACAGGCCTGTCATTGGGTCTGTATCGACCAAGCGGTTGAGCTCAGTTTGCTGTGCTTTAATTTTTTCGAGGCTCTTAATTCGATAGGAAAGAATAAACGCCATCATTAACGCTTCGAGCAAAATACCTATGCCAACACCGTGGCTATTAATCACGTTTGCGTCGCTGATCCCTTTGTAATAAAGCACCGCCAGCATATTGAAAATAACGAACATAGAGTGGCCGAGCAAAAAGTATTTTGCCAGCGCGTTACCTTTGCGCCACAGCGAAATAGATACTCCAAATGTCACAGTCATCATTAATGCAGCCAAGCTGCTGGCAGGTTTTAATGCACCTACAATATCGAACAAGCTATAAACAAAGTCCGCAACGAGTAAGAACAAAATAATCGAAAGTGCAATATGCTCTTTAGGGTAGAGCTTTTTGGTTTCGAAAATAAGCATTACAAAGATCACTAAAAAGCTTGGCATACTTAGCAAGTTAGAATTGAGTTGTAATAGTTCGGCACTAAAAATACCGAAAAAGTTAGCGGCAACACCATAAGATAGCGCCACCCAAACTGTGCCAGAAATAAGGTAAAGGGCGTAAACGATGTTCTCGATTTTACGTGCCGATAAATACAAGAAAAAGTTATAAATCATCAGTGCTAACATCATCCCAACAAGTAGAGCAATATAATTACCATTCCCTACAAGAGCACGTTTTGAGTGCTCTTCATCAAAAATAGCGAGTGCAAACCATTGATGAGAAAAGGTCACGCTTTTTATGTAAATTGTTTTTTGCTGATTGGGTGCAATATAAAACGAAAATACGGCACTACCACCAAACATGTTGGTTTTAGGCCCTGCTTTATCAAGCTGAATGACCGATTGGTTTATCAGTTGCCCTGCTTGCGTTTCGTAAAAGCTCACTTCTTCTAAGTGATAGGCATCTGGGTTATGTACAAATAAGCGCAGGGTGTCGCTGTAGGTATTTTTTATAACTATTTTTGACCATGTTGTTTTGGCATTCGTGCCTAAAGTGAGCTTGTTTTGACTGTTTATAAAACTTTGCAGCTGAACTTGTGAAAGAGTCATAGTGCCAGAGCCATCAATAAAATAGCTCATATCAAATTGGGTGAGGTCAATGCTACGTTGGTTAATATTAACAATAGGGGAGTTATCGGCGCGGCTTTGATTAGCCAAAGTTAGGCATATTGAGTAGATAACAAAAAGCAGTATAAAGCGCGTAATCATCCCTGGTGCCTGTATCCAAATAAAAATAGTAATAAAGTTTTATTTTTAACGTAAACTGCTGGCTTGTCGAGTAAATTATTAACGAAAAATAAAAAAGCCGCTAACTTAGCGGCTTTGTTGGTTGCGAAAATATATTAACGTAGGTCGAAACGATCTAGCGTCATTACTTTAGTCCACGCTGCTACGAAATCATCAACGAACTTTTGTTTAGCATCGTCAGATGCATACACTTCAGCAATTGAACGAAGCTCTGAGTTGGAGCCAAAGATCAAGTCTACAGGTGTTGCTGTCCACTTAAGTTTGCCTGACTTACGGTCACGGCCTTCGTAAACACCTTCTTCAGAAGATTTAGACCACTTCGTTGACATATCGAGTAGGTTAACGAAGAAATCGTTACTTAATGTGCCTGGTTTTTTCGTGAATACACCGTGTTTAGTTTGGTCAGTATTCGCGTTAAGAGCACGCATACCACCTAGTAGTGCAGTCATTTCTGGTACTGATAAGCTTAATAAATCAGCACGTTCAACAAGCATTTCAGCCGGTGATTTCCATGCTGAGCTATAGTAGTTACGGAACGCATCTGCCGTTGGCTCAAGCACTTCGAATGATTCAACGTCAGTCATTTCTAATGACGCGTCCATACGACCTGGCTTGAATGGTACTGCGATAGAGAAACCAGCGTCGCTTGCTGCTTTTTCGATTGCAGCCGCACCACCAAGAACAATCATATCTGCTAGTGAAATTTCTTTACCGCCAGATGCGTTTTTGTTGAACTTAGTTTGGATTTTCTCAAGTTTGCTAAGTACTTTAGCCACTTCTTTCGGGTTGTTTACCGGCCAATCTTTTTGCGGAGCAAAACGAATACGTGCACCGTTTGCACCACCACGCATATCTGTGTCGCGGTAGCTTGCTGCTGATGCCCAAGCAACACGGACTAGTTCAGATACAGATAAACCTGAATCTAAGATGCTAGCTTTAAGTGACGCGATATCTTTGCTGTCTACTAGTTTGTGATCAACCGCAGGGATGTAGTCTTGCCAAATTAATACTTCTTCTGGCACTAAGTCACCTAAGTAACGAGCTCGTGGGCCCATGTCACGGTGGTTTAGTTTGAACCATGCTTTAGCAAATGCGAGTTCGAACTCTTTCGGGTCGTTTAAGAAACGTTCTGAGATCTTACGGAACTCAGGATCCGCTTTTAACGCGATATCGGTTGTGAACATGATAGGTGCATGACGCTTACCTTTGATGTGTGCATCTGGCACAAGATTAGATGCTTGACCCTTTTCAGGGATCCACTGAGTTGCACCTGCTGGGCTCTTGGTTTTAACCCATTCAAAGCTGAACAAGTTTTGAAGGTAGTTAATTGACCAACGTGTTGGTGTCACAGTCCATGCACCTTCAAGACCTGAAGTGATGGTATCTTCTGAATGGCCTTTACCACATTTATTGTTCCAACCTAAGCCTTGTTCTTCGATACCTGCTGCTGCAGGTTCTTTGTCTAAACAGGTCGCTTTTTTGGCACCGTGAGCTTTACCAAAGCTGTGACCACCGGCGATTAGGGCAACGATTTCTTCATCGTTCATTGCCATGCGGCCGAAAGATAAACGAATATCTTCTGCTGCAAGCAGTGGATCAGGGTTACCGTGTGGGCCTTCAGGGTTTACATAGATTAAGCCCATCTCAACTGCCGCTAGTGGACCTTTTAGTTTGCCTTTTTTGTCACGACGTTCGTCAGTTAACATTTTGCCTTCAGGGCCCCAGTATACGTAGTCTGGTTCCCAATCGTCTTCACGACCTCCGGCATAACCGAAAGTTTTGAAGCCCATTGATTCAAGTGCAACGTTACCCGTTAGTGCCATTAAGTCAGCCCAAGAAATACTGCGGCCATATTTCTGCTTTATTGGCCAAAGTAAACGACGCGCTTTATCAAGGTTTGCGTTATCTGGCCAGCTGTTTAGTGGGTCGAAACGTTGTTGACCACCGCCAGCACCACCACGGCCATCGAATGTACGGTAAGTGCCTGATGCGTGCCACGCCATGCGGATGAAGAATGGACCGTAGTGACCGTAATCAGCAGGCCACCAGTCTTGAGAGTCAGTCAGTACCTTCTCAATGTCGGCTTTTACCGCATTTAGATCTAATTTTAAGAATTCTTTTTTGTAATTAAAGTATGGACCCATAGGATCAGACTCTGCGCCATGAGCACGAAGTTGGCTAAGGTCTAATTGCTCTGGCCACCAGAATTGGTTTGATTTTATTTCGTTCGTAGCTTGTACGCCTGTTGCCACCAACAGTGACACTGCAACAGCGACTTTAGAGAAAGCTGAAGTTGATTTTTTTAACATTGTGTTGTCTCCAGTTAGAAGTTGGGTGAAATATAGAGTTGTTCTGATTAACTTTCCACTTACAAACTGGGGTTTAAATCGATTGATAAAATCGATAAAATAGATGGTGTGATTGATTTTTTCGAACAAAGCCAGCAATAATGCTGGCTCTAGGGGAGGGGGACATTAAGCTGAAATTCAGCTTATTGTTTATTCTTCAATAAAAGGGACGCCGTTTTTGATCCACTCAGCAGCAGGTTTACCTTTTAAGTAATGATCAAAATATTCCATCATGCGCACCGAAAAATCCACTTGGTTAGGGAATTTCTTCAAGTGGTGTGGTTCACCTTCGTATTGTAAGAAGGTTGCATCTTTACCGGCACGGCGAAGAGCTAAGTAGTATTGAACCCCTTCGTGCCATGGCACTGCATCATCTTTGTCACCAAACATAATCAGAATTGGGGTATTCACTTTATCGGCAAAGAACACCGGTGAGTTTTCGATATATAGCTCTGGCGCTTCGAATAAAGTTTTGCCTATACGGCTTTGCCCTGTTTCGTATTGAAACTGACGGGCAAGACCTGATTTTAAGCGAATACCGCTGTAAGCACTGGTCATATTAGATACTGGCGCACCTGATACAACGGCCTTGAACATGTCTGTTTGAGTGATCATAAAGGCGCTTTGGTAGCCTGCCCAAGAGTGACCTTGTAAACCAATTTTATCTGGATCAGCAATGCCTAAATCAATTAACTTTTGAGTTGCGTTGATCATAGTTTGCGTTGATGATTTACCAGGATGACCAATCTCAAAACGGATATCAGGTAAGAAAATCGCATAGCCATTTGAGGTAAACATCGGGAAGTTAGGGCGATGATTTAACTCCATTTTCGGGAAGTCATACATGCGTTGGCTCATATAGCGGTAGAAGTACACAACTACAGGAACCTTATCGCCTTTTTTATAGCCTGCAGGCTTAATTAATACGCCTTGTAAATCTTCACCATCAAACCCTTTGTAGCTAATAAGCTCAGGTTTTTCACCCCATGCAAAGTTGCTAATTTGCGGGTTTAGGTTAGTAACACGTTGTGGCTTTTTGAAGCTAAAATCAGTTTGGTAGTAATCAGGGAATTGCTGGTATGTTTGTGCAGTAAATAGGTATTTGTCGGAATTTTTAGCCTTTTTCACTACGTCATAGCGCTTTTTACCCGAAAGAACTTTGCTGACTTTATTGCTCGATAAGTCAAGTTTGGCAATCTCTGTTTGCTTATCTTGCACGTTGGTTGCGCTTAGCAATAATGTTTCATCTTTGGCAAAACCAACTTGGTCTTTATCAAGTTTAATAACACGATATTGGGTGTTAGTTTCTTTACCTTGAGTTAAGCGCGTTGCCTTTTGTGATGCGACATCAAAAGCCCAAATATCAAATTTGCTGTAAACCAATACTTGGCTGCTGTCGTTCAACCAGCCCGCAAAACCATAACCCGGCTGAGGTGATGGGTAGTCATGTTTATCATCAGCAAAAACAGCGTTAATTGCTTTAGATAAGGTCGAAACCTTGTTGCTACCTAAATCTTTTAGCTGAACTTGGCTATCTTGGAAAAATGCTGCAAATTGACCATTTGGCGCAAGGCTTGGTCTAAATGGATAGTCGCTGACGATAGCTGTTTGTTTACCGGTTTTAACATCAACACTGAAGTAATCTGCATAAAAACCACCATACATAACGCGCTCTAAGTAAGGTCGGTCTGAATAGCCTAATAGTGCTTCGCGATTAGTGTTAAGCGAAACTTCTGGCATGTTTGGTGTGCTTAGCTGCACAACGTGCTGACCATTTATATGATACACAGCTTGGTAGTGACGAAGCTTATTCGCTTTGTTCCATTGCTGCTCTTCGCGAGGCTTAATTTCAGCGTCTTTATTGTGCCAAACGTTTAGGCCCTTTTGGTCGCGTATGGTATCGAAATCATATAAAGAGGCTTCATCTTTGTATTCTTTCAAGACAGATTTAGCGGCGAGTTTAGGGTGGTTTTCATAGTATAAACGAGCACCATCTTCAGACCATTTTAATGATGCTGTTTTGCCGATAGTCCAGCTGCTATCTGCTGAGTTAATGGTTGAAAGAGCCCCGTTTTGTAAAAGCTGTAAGCTGTGATCGCGACGTCTTGTATCATCATTAACATAATTACCAATTAATAGTGCTGCGGTATTGCTGTTTGGTTGCCATGCAATTTTATTTGCAACAACACCAGGCTCATCAATCAACACGTTAGTTGCAAAGTCATTATTAAGATCAACTAATACAACTTGGTTGTCGGCACCATCACTGTAGCTTTGGCTTGCTAATAATTGCTCGCCTGTACTGCTAATCGCATAGCTAAATACATTATTTACAGTGTGAGTGGTTTTGTCTTGAAGATTAACAAGCACTAAATCAAAGCTTTTATCTTTTTTATCTGGCTTGATTTCGCTGCTGTTTTCGTCTTTTTCTTCGCCGTCTTTTTTATCTGCTTTTTCTGCTTTCTTATCTAGTCGATAGGCAAGCCATATACCATCATCCGATAACGCATAGTCTTTTACATCGTTAAAAGTCTGTTGCTCGCCATTTTTAGTATTTACTAAAACAAGGTTATTTTTCAGCTGGTCTTTTTTCTTGGTGGTTTCTTTTTCAAGTAGGGTAGGTACCTGAGTAAAAGCCACCCAGTTTGCCGCTTTATTAATAGTAGGGCGAGTACCGCGCTCAACGCTGGTAAGTAGGTGGTTATTGTTTAACGTATAAACCTGACCTTCAGCATTACCGCGATAAGGGTCTGCACTAAAGCTAAGAATTTGGCCGTCTTCAGAAAGTTGGGTGCCTTTTGCGTATTTAAAATCAAACACGTCTTTAAATTGCAGAGCCTCTTTCGCACTAACATGTGCACTACCAAGGCTTGTCACCAAGGCTAAGCTCAAAAGTGATAATTGCGCTTTCATTAGTCTTTCTCGTTGTTTTTAAAATTTACGCACCCAGTGTAGCGTTTTTAATAAACAATTCGAGTAGATACGATAAGTGGCGTGTTTGGGGAGTTGAGCTGATAGCTGTAAGCTTTAAGCTATCAGCCATAAGCTAAAAAAGTTGTCGGTAGGTTTTGTTAAAAGGGTAGCAGCGGGTTTACCCCGCGTATTTTAATTACACCGCTGCGCGATATGAGATCGCGCCTACGGCTAATTTCCTACAACCAAATCTTCTGTAGTTCTGGCCACTGTTTTTCAAATTGTGCACTTGGTTTTGCTTTAAAGTCGCTGCGCACGAATTGGTTCATCTTACCTTCAACATAGGCGAGTAAGAAATTGGCTAGGGTGCTTTCGTCTGATTGGAATGCTTTGCCTTCGCGAAGTTTGCGCTCGCGTAGCACTTGCTTGAATTGAGTTTCTAGCTTCTCGAATAAGCCTTGTACTCGTTCACGTAAACGCTCTTGTTCACCTTGTAAGGCATCACCGGTCAAAATACGGGTAATGCCTGGGTTTTTCTCTGCAAAGGCTAACAATAACAGCAAAATATTGTAGACTCGAGTTTGGCTTTCTTTCTCATTTTCTAAAATGAGATTAATGCGTGATAACAGAGTATCTTCAATAAACTCGATTAGGCCCTCAAACATCCGTGCTTTACTCGGGAAATGACGATATAACGCAGCTTCAGACACACCTACCTCCGCCGCTAGTTTTGCGGTTGTGATACGTTGACCTGGGCTGGTTTCTAACATTTGTGCGAGTGCTTGCAGAATCTGCTCTTTGCGATTACTTCTTTTTGTCGCAGGCATGACCATTCCTTTCTTATAATTTATTACTTGCGCTGTTGGGAGTCAGACAAGCCATTTTTTGTGCAAATGAGTGGCTTATGTTAATGTTTTATTCAGTTTCTTTCCAGCATTTTTACAAACGCTTGGCAAGCTCAGTCATTACGCTCATGGCCAAATCTTTTTTACTTCCCATTGCTAAATCTAGTTGCTCATTGTGCCAGAACAGTGTTAAAGCATTATGATCAGAATTAAAGCCAAGGCCTTCTTTTGATACGTCATTTGCGCAGATCATATCGAGGTTTTTATTCTTTAATTTACCTTGTGCGTAACTGGCAACATCTTGGGTTTCGGCAGCAAAACCAACTGTATAAGGACGGTTTTCGTTCAGCGCGGCGACGTTAGCTATGACATCTGGGTTTTTAACTAAGGTGAGGGTTAGTTCATCACCTTGCTTTTTCATTTTTTGCTCATGAATTGCTGCTGCACGGTAATCTGCCACCGCTGCACAGCCGATAAACGCATCCGATTGCGCGGCTAGCTCCATCGAGGCGGTGAGTAATTGCTCAGCACTTTCTATATTAGTAAGCAGGGCATTAGCAGGTGCTTTAATTGTCACTGGGCCTGAAATCAGGTTTACCTTTGCACCTAACGCAAGTGCAGCTTCAGCAAGGGCATAACCCATTTTGCCAGAGCTGTGATTAGAAATATAACGAACTGGGTCGAGGGCTTCTCGGGTTGGTCCTGCTGTGATCGTGATGGTTTTGCCTGCAAGTAAAGGCTCAACCTCAGGTTGTGTACACAGCGCGACTAACTCATGAGGCTCTAACATACGTCCTGCGCCTACATCACCACAGGCTTGCTCACCTTTACCTGGGCCCCAAATAGCAACGCCGCGTTCACTAAGTGTGGCAATATTTGCTTGTGTAGCTGGGTGGGCGTACATCTGTTGGTTCATGGCAGGTGCAACCGCGACTTTTGCAGGGGTGGCTAGTAGTAGGGTTGTCAGTAAGTCATCTGCAATACCCATCGCCATTTTCGCTAAAATATTGCTGGTTGCAGGGGCGACTAAAATAAGGTCTGCCCATTTGGCAAACTCAATATGACCCATTGCGGCTTCTGCTACAGGGTCGAGTAATGAATCAGAAACAATCTCACCGCTTACCGCTTGCATAGTTAAAGGAGTAATAAAGTGTTTTGCTGAGTCGGTCATGACGACTTTTACTTCACAGCCTTTATCTTTTAAACGGCGAACAAGCTCTGCGCATTTATAGGCTGCAATACCACCACTCATACCTAGCAGGATTTTTTTATTTACTGATTTTGTCATTACGTGAAATTTAACCTTTGTCGATATGGGCTAACGATAGCAAATCTTTACCGATAGCATGAAGTTTTCTTTTTTCTTACAGGAAAAAACGCGATTTTATAGTACAGTTTATTAAATGGAATAGTTGTTTTAAGGATGAAGCAATGCCGTTAACCGATCTACCTTTATCAGCAAGGCCGCGGGAGAAGTTACTCGCCCAAGGCGCAAAAGCACTCTCAGACGCTGAGCTATTAGCGATATTTTTACGTACCGGCGTGCCGGGTATGAATGCCATTGAGTTGGCCGAGCACCTACTAGATATAAATAGCACCCTGCACAATTTATTTAATGCCACTGAACAAGAGTTTTGTTCACAAAGGGGGTTAGGAGCCGCTAAATATGTGCAGCTCCAAGCTGTGCTTGAGTTGAGCCGGCGCTATATGCTTGAGCAATGTAAACGCGAGGCACTATTTAATTCGCCACAGGCTGTGTATAACTATTTAACTATTCAGTTGCGTGGCTTACAGCAAGAAGTATTTATGGTGCTGTACTTGGACAGTCAAAACCAATTGATAAAAGACGAAGTGCTTTTTTATGGCACTATTAATGCGGCTTCCGTCTATCCTCGTGAAGTTGTTAAAGCTGCACTACGTAATAATGCGGCGGCACTGATTCTTGCCCATAACCATCCAAGTGGGGTAGCAGAGCCAAGTCAGGCCGATAAATTGATCACTACAAAATTACAACAAGCTTTAGCCTTAATAGATATAAATGTACTGGATCACATCATAGTGGGTGGTGAAAATTGTGTATCGTTTGCCGAAAGGGGATTAATTTAAGCGGAGCTAAGGCAGGAGTGTGTTAAAAATGAGCAGTTTAGGGCGATTTTAGAAATTAGTTTAATTTAAATGCAGTTTTTACTTTCCCTAAGGGCATTCGATCATTATAATTAGCCGCTATCAAATTTACACATGAGCTGATTGGATAAGATCTGTTACTTGATCTTTGCCTGTATAAGCTGTATAAAGAGCGCCCTTCGATTTATCCCGGGGCACAAATACTGGCCTAAGGGAAAATTAAGCTCGAGCGAAGTTATTGGAGATATATAGACATGTCTAAAGTATGTCAAGTTACAGGTAAGCGTCCAGCGGTTGGTAACCACCGTTCACACGCGAGAAACGCGACTAAACGTCGTTTCCTACCTAACCTACAAACTCACCGTTTTTGGGTTGAAAGTGAAAAACGTTTTGTAACACTACGCACTACTACTAAAGGTATGCGTATTATCGATAAAAAAGGCATCGACGCGGTTCTTACAGAAATCCGTGCTCGTGGCGAAAAAGTTTAAGGAACTGAATCATGCGCGATAAGATCCGTTTAGTTTCAACTGCTGGTACTGGTTTTTTCTACACTACCGACAAGAACAAGCGTAACATGCCTGAAAAAATGGAAATCAAAAAATACGATCCTAAAGCTCGTAAACACGTGATTTTCAAAGAAGCTAAAATCAAGTAATTTTAGTTTTCAGAATCTCAAAAACCCAGCCTCGGCTGGGTTTTTTGTTTTTCACCTTAGATTTGCAGTTTAGAAAATAGCAATCAGCACAAGAATCTTATTTGCTCTGCTGTTTTATCTTGCTTAATTATCAATCTAAGCGTAAAATGCGCGCTCATTTCGGCTTATTAAATTTAATTCCTTGCCTTAAACCGACTGGCCGAAACGGTAGAAGGCTCTATTAACCGTAAGGAATATCCATGCGTCATTACGAAATCGTATTCATGGTTCACCCTGATCAGAGTGAGCAAGTACCTGGTATGATCGAACGTTATACTGGTTCTATCACTGAAGCTGGTGGTACTATCCACCGTCTTGAAGACTGGGGCCGTCGTCAATTGGCTTACCCAATCGACAAGCTTCACAAAGCTCATTATGTTCTTATGAACGTTGAAGCACCTACTGAAGTAATCAGCGAGCTAGAAACTACTTTCCGCTACAACGATGCAGTGCTTCGTAACTTAGTTATGCGTACTAAAGACGCTGTAACTGAAGCATCTCCTCTTGCGAAAGAAGAGAAGAAAGAAGCACCAGCTGCTTAATCGTTTTGAGTTCAAGCATGGCGCTTGCAGTTGAGACAAAAAGATGAGCCAACCGGTTAATCCTTATATGAATCAGCTGACATTATCTGGGGTTGTTTGTAAAACACCTAAATATAGTCAAAGCCCTGCTGGTATACCGCATTGTATTTTTGTTCTTGAACATAAATCGATGCAAGTTGAAGCAGACCTTAACCGTAATAGTTATGTCAGACTTCAAGTTGTTGCCAGCGGCACGCCAATGCAACAACAAACTCAACAATTGCACGTTGGGCAACAAGTGCAAGTGACGGGGTTTTTAAACCGTCACGAAGGACGAAACGGCTTAAGCCAGTTAGTCTTGCATGCTCAACATATAGAAAGAATTTTTTGAGGAATTTTACTCATGGCACGTTATTTCAGACGTCGTAAGTTCTGCCGCTTTAAAGCGGAAGGCGTACAACAAATCGATTATAAAGATCTAGCTACTCTTAGAAACTATGTTACAGAAAGTGGCAAAATCGTACCTAGCCGTATCACAGGTACTAGCGCTAAATACCAGCGTCAGCTAGCAACTGCTATCAAGCGTGCTCGCTACTTAGCCCTTCTTCCATACACTGACTTACATAAGTAAGCAGCGGATTAACAGTTTTTAAAAGGTGTAGAGACATGCAAGTTATTCTACTAGACAAGATCGCAAACCTAGGTGGCCTAGGTGACCAGGTTGTAGTTAAATCTGGCTTCGCACGTAACTTCCTTTTCCCACAAGGTAAGGCAGTTCCTGCAACTAAAGCTAACATCGAAACTTTCGAAGCACGTCGTGCTGATTTAGAAGCTAAGATCGCTGAAGATCTAGCTGCTGCTCAAGCTCGCGCTGACAAGTTAGAAGCATTAGCTGAAGTTACACTAGTTTCTAAAGCTGGTGACGAAGGCAAGTTATTCGGTTCTATCGGTACTCGCGACATCGCTGAAGCTATTTCAGCTGTTGGCGTTGAAGTTGCTAAATCAGAAGTTCGTTTACCTCTAGGTACTATCCGTGAGACTGGCGAATTTGACGTAGCAATCGCAGTACACTCAGACGTATCGGCTACTATCAAAGTAATCGTTATCGCTGAAGCTTAATAGCAATATTAAGTAGAAAAAGCCGCGCTTTATGTGCGGCTTTTTTGTGCCTGAAATTTTTGTATAAACAACGTTATTCACTCGCCTAAACACTATTAATTTCAGCGTGTTGTACCTCCATTAATCATCAGTATAGATACTAATAGTATTAGTTTTTTATGTTTTAAACACACAAGTACTAACCCTATAATCTTACCTATTTTGCAAACTAACGTTCTTTTTTCTTAATTTTCTTAATCTTATTAGTATAATCGGATGAGTAAAAGTAAATTGGTTAAAATTGACACTGACAACGCTGTCATTTATATTGTGCTGGTTAAAAAGTAGTAAGGAGTTGAAGTTGAGAAGTTCATTATTACCATATGGAAAGGGTAAACAAACTGGCTTTACATTAGTAGAAATTCTTATTGTTATCGCTATTTTGGGCATTCTGTATAGCGTAGCACTGCCTGCTTACACTGAGCATATGCAACGTAGTCGCCGCGCAGATATTCAACAAGAGTTATTGCAATACAGTGCCAGTCTTGAGCGTATTTATTCACGAAATGGCGGCTACCCCAATGCATTTTCAACCCAAAATACTGATTACTACACCTTTACCTATACAGCAACTGACAAAGTATCAGGTGCTGTAAGCGACTTTAAAAATCGTGGCTACACTTTAAAAGCCTCTCCTAAATCGGGTTCGGCGCAAGCAAGTGATCGCTGTGGTGACTTAACCATTAAACATGATGGTAGTTACAACGCTTCATTTAGTGATTGCTGGGAGTAACTAAGTTGCGTCGAATTGCAGGGTTTACCTTAATCGAGTTAATGGTTGTGCTAAGTGTTATTGGCATTATGGCAGCCCTTGCTTTTCCGTCATTTAGTCAACAGATCTTGCAAGATCGCGTTGTAACTACTGCAAATCAATTAAATAGTGTCTATAAGTTTGCACGCAGTGAAGCGGTAAAGCGTGACAAACCTATTAACCTAGTTGTTAGCAATAAGAACTGGCAAGTGACCCTCAATGAGGGCGGGGCAGACACGATTTTGAAAGAATTTTCGATCACTAAAAGCGGTGTTACTGTCAACTTGGTGGCACTGGCAATTAGCGCCAGTGGCGAAGTCGATAAACAAGCTGAAATTTTAGTTAAAGATGAGCACACAAATACCACAGATTACATAATGTGTGTGCTTAAAAGTGGTCAAAACTGGTTAGTTGAAAGTTCACAGCGAGGATGTGCATGAATAAGCAGGCAGGCTTTTCATTATTAGAGGTGATGATTTCAGTGGTGATTGCTGGAATCGCATTATTAGGGTTGGCTGCTGCGCAGCTAAAATCGCTGCAATATGCAACCAATAGCTTTAATTACACCGTGTCACTCATTCAAGGCCAAAATACTATTGAGCGTTTGTGGCCGCGCATTTGTGAAATTCAAAAAACTAATACCGCACTTTTTCAAGACGCGACTTTTAGAGCTTCGCTAGCACCACAAGTCAGTGATTATCAACTGACTATCCCAGCTAATTACAGTGATGATATGCAAATTAATGTCGCTTGGGTTGATAAGCGCATGACAGACAGTGCAGAAAATCAAATTAGTCTAAATGCCAGTTTCCCAGACTTAACGGCTGTATGCTCATGAATAAACGCGCTCAGGGCTTTACTTTAGTTGAACTTATGGTGGCATTGGCTGCAGGCGCTTTTTTACTAGCTGGAGTGAGTTTGTCTTACTCGGCGATTAAAAGCACTGTTGAAGTGAGTAAAGAACTCGAAAACGCCCAAGAGGTGATTCGCTATACCAGTAAAGTATTCAATCGTAGCATTAAGCAAACTCAGTTAGCTCCGATCATAAGTGCTGATAAAAGCACGATTACCATTACTCAGCCTAGTGGTGTTATTGCCTGTGATGGCTCTGCGACAACAGCGCAAGTGATTGAGGTCTATAGCTTAAATGGTAGTAATTTAATGTGTTCACTCGATGGCGCTACTGCTGAGCGATTACTCACAGGTATCGAAACTTTATCATTTGATATCGCTGGTGAGCTTGTCACTGTAACTGTGAAGCCAAATGATTTACCTGCGCAATTTGGTAATGGCATCAATATTGATATTGCTCTAACAAATGTAATATTAGTTAAAGCATACGGAGCAGGTAGTGTATAAAAAGCAAGGTGGTTTTACTCTAATTACAGTTTTGATCTTGACCAGTATGGCCAGTATCGTAGTGCTTAGTTCGCTGCGCGAGAACGTCGTTCAAGAGCGCTTAAGTGGTAACTTTCAAAAGAAATTAAATAGTCGCTTATTGGCTGAAAAAGGTGTTTTTGAACAAGCTAAGTTATTACAACAAACCTTGGATGAGGAAGGTGTATTAGCGGTTGAAGATTTGATCAGTAAAACCAGTCATGCATCTGGTTCAGGTGTTATCGCTGATGATGCAATTTTTAATGCAAGTTTAAGTCAAAATGCTGCAGGTGAGCTAGAAATTGCAAGCCTAGGACAACGATTTGATGGCGATGCACAAAGTAACTTAGTTGCTCGTTTTGCAGTGCAAGGCGCGAAGGGAAGTTCGATTTTCACGAATGCTATGGTGGGTTGTAAAGGGGTTAACTTGTCTGGCAGTGGCAGTATCGACAGCTATGACTCTAGCAAAGGCACTTACGAAGAAACTAAGTCAAATGATGGCGATGTTTCAACGATTGCTGGCGATTCAGATGTGGTGCTATCGGGTCATTCACCGATAAAAGGCGATGTTAAAGCGACCGGGGTGATCTACTTAAATGGTTCATCACCAATTATTGGTAACATCCATTCAAATACCGGTGTTTATATTTCTCCAGGCAGCGGTTTACGTGTTGACGGTAATGTATATACCCGAGGTTATTATACGCATCGTGGCGGGACAGTTTCGGGGGTAGTGCGAGCGAATGGTGATGCAAAAATGCAGTGGTCAACATTCATCACGAATAGCCAAGCTGAAGCGTTAGATATTATGTATGGTGGCTCAGGCGATTTTAAAGATACCTACAATAATCAACAGGATGGTGTGCACTACAGTGATAGCAAGTTTAATGTAAACCCGAATGTTGAACCGATAACCGTTGCTGACCCAACTGCGCCAGATTATGACCCTACAAACCCAGATACGAGTTGTGATCCTTTGATATTGCCAGAGAAAATGGCAGACATCACGGATCAAGTGAGCAGTTATAGTTCTGTTGCTATAGGCCCTACGCAACAATTTAAGCTAAATACCGAAAAGGGTTATTACAGTAGTGGTGGTAGCCAAGTTATTTTACCAAGCCTTGCTGATATTTTCTTGTTTAACTCTAAAGCTCAGAACCAAGCCAATGGTAGTAATAGCAAAGAGTATATTTTTTCACTTGATAGACTCAAGATGACCAGTGACGGCAAAATGGAAGTGTCTGGTGGTGATGTTATTTTACTGATTGATGGTGACTTTTCGATGGAAGGGGACACCAGTCTAACAATAAAAAAAGATAGCAGCTTAACGGTGTTATTAACCGGAAAAGTAAATATTGGTGCAGGCGCAAAAGTAATTACTGAGCAAGAAGGGCTAACCACCAGTGGTCATCCTTCGTTATCATTCTACTCATCATTTAATGGTGTAAATGGTGTACAATTTAGCGGCGCTGCTAATTTATATGCGGCTATTTATGCGCCTTTGACTACGGTGAAATTGTCAGGTAGTGGTGAGTTGTTTGGTAGTGTACGTGGCTCAACAATTACCGCATCGGGGGGCAGTGGCGCTCACTATGATGCTGGTCTATTACAAGTACAAAATGGTGGTACACCAGCCTCTCCAGCACGCATCGTATTTTTAGGTTGGAGCTATAAAACCACAGAAACAACCGAAGAAGAAAACGAATCATCCCCTGCCGAATAACGCAAATCCCCAAATAAAATTGTGTAAGCTCAATTATTTGTAGCTTACACAAAAAAATTTAATTTCATTTAAACCTTTTGAATCCCTCCTTACGTCTAATACACTAAATTCACAACAATAATCATAAAGGACAACATCCAGGATGTTGATAGATGCAGAACAAGCGTTCGCCCAGCAAAGTGAGCATGCCTTGATAGAGCGCGTAAAAAGCGGTGATCAAGCTGCTTATGCAACACTTTATGAGTTGCATGTGAAGCGGGTTTATAGTCTTTGTTTGCGATTGCTTGCAGATAAAGAGCACGCAGAAGATGCAACACAAGAAGTGTTTGTACAGTTGTGGCACAAAATCGCGAACTTTGATGGACGCTCACAGTTTTCGACTTGGTTACATAGTGTTACCAGCAATATTGCGATTAGCTACATTCGCAAACATAAAAGCTGGTTTCAAAAAGTAGTGAGTTTTGAACAAAGCGGTATGGATGAGCAAAGTGCCGAAGATTGCGGCGGCTTTAACGGCCTCGACAAATTAGTACTGAGACTACCTGAGCGAGCACGTATGGTTTTTGTGCTTCATGCAATTGAAGGCTATCGCCATGAAGAGATAGCAAGCATGCTTGATATGGCTGTAGGTTCAAGTAAGTCGCAATTTCACCGTGCAAGGCAGTTATTAAAAGAGTGGTATGAAAATGAGTAAGCCAGAATTTGAACAATTTTTAAATGACTCGCTTAATCAAAAGCAAGATATTAGTCCAGAAAAAGACCTTTGGCCTGGAATTGAGCGAGCAATTGCAAGGCCGCAAACACAGCATATTGATAAGCCAACTAATGGCTGGAATAAACTCGCTGCTGTTGCCGCTTGCTGTATTGCAGCCCTTTTGACTGTGCAGCTTTTTGTTGGCCAAGGTGAGTCAAATAGCATGATGGCAATGAGCGATTATTTTACTAAGCAAAAGCAAGGTTTGTTGGTGCAGTATCAAAATCAACCAGCTTTAACCGACAACTGGCAGCAACAACTAAAAGAGTTAGAAGAAGCCGAAAGTGCCATTAAGCAAGCACTTGAGAATGAACCTGAAAACCCAGCTTTATTACAAATGCTGTCGCAGGTTTATCAGCAACAACTGGACTTAATTAACAAGGTGCATGCACCGAAGTGGCAAACGATTTAGGAGTGACAATTATGAAATTACTAGCCTTAACTTTAGGATTACTGCCACTGATGGCAATGGCAGGACAAACCATTAATGAACAAATTGATGTACCTGCAAATAAACGCATTTTTATTGAAAACCAACGTGGTGATGTACGCATTGAAGGGTGGGATAAACCACAACTTAAAATCGAAGGTGAGCTTGACGATAAAGCACAAGGCTATCGTTTAGATGTAGAAGGCAGCCGTGTTGAATTTATCGTAAAAATGCCGCGTAACTTAGGTGGCTGGAATAGCGGTGACGGCTCTCGATTGACCATTTACATGCCAAAAAGTAGTGAGCTTGAATTTGCTGGAGTGAATGTCACAGTTAGTGCTAAAGAGCTTGAAGCAGGCGCAGAGATTGATACTGTCAACGGCGATATTACAGTACAAGATATTAGCGGCAACATGAGCTTTGAAACGGTAAATGGGGACGTAAATGCCCATGACCTGAATGGTGATATTCGCTTTGAAACTGTGAATGGCGAAATTAATGATAAAAACTCGCAAGGTGCTTTACGCTTTACCGCGGTGAATGGTGACATTAAGTCAAAGACCAAAGCGCAAGATGTTCGTCTTGAGAACGTAAATGGTGATATTGACTTTGCTTTTGATGCGATTAAAAAACTGCGTATTAATACGGTAAACGGTGAAGCCGAAGTTCACATTAATAAGCTACTTGATGATGCTAATATTCGTTTTGAGTCGGTTAGTGGTGATGCTGAATTTTACTTCCCTGCTAATGTGTCAGCAAAGTTTGAAATTGAAGCTCACGCTAATGGTAAAATAGTCAATGAACTGAGTGACGACAAAGCAACAAAAGCGAAGTATGGCCCATCAAGCGACTTAGAATTTAGTATTAACGGTGGGGATGCTGATATCGAAATGGATACGATTAGCGGCCGCATTGAACTTCGTAAACAGAAATAACGATTAGAGTTACAATAAAGCGGGAAGACTTCCCGCTTATACCAATCGTGTTAAGTTATTAGTCTTAAATAGCGACAGATAAATGAAGTGATAACAAGGCAGAAATTTTGACATGTAGTTACTCTACTTTAGACATTTCTAACGCAGTTAACGCTTTATTTAGCACGCTAGATTGACCAAATATTTAAGTCGATTGGTATTTACTATTTGCACAGCCTTAGCAAGTCGATAGAATAGAGCCATTCAATTTTAGTTTTGTGAAGTTATGGCCAAACCAGATAAGCAAGTCGATACGTTAAAAGTCCCTCCTCATTCAATAGAAGCTGAGCAATCTGTTTTAGGTGGTTTAATGCTTGATAATCAAGCGTTTGACCGTGTTGCTGAGTTAGTGGTTGCCCAGGATTTTTATACCCGCACTCATAAGCTGATTTTTGAAGCTATGGTAAGCCTTGCTGAAGGCGGTGATCCAATCGATTTGATCACTATTTCTGAAAGCCTTGAGAAAAATAACCAGTTAAGTAGTGTTGGTGGTTTTGCCTACCTTGCTGAAATAGCCAAGAATACGCCAAGTGCAGCAAATATTGATGCCTACGCGAATATCGTGCGTGAGCGTGCTGTTATTCGAGAAATGATTGGTGTTGCCAATGAAATTGCCGAAGCGGGTTTTAGCCCTGAAGGGCGAAATAGCCATGACCTGCTTGATTTTGCTGAAAGTAAAGTATTTAAAATTGCGGAGCAGCGTACTAAAAGTACCGAAGGCCCACAAAACTTACATAGTATTTTAGAAAAAACCGTTGATAAAATTGAAGAGCTTTACCAGTCGCCGCAAGATGGTGTAACTGGTGTGAGTACAGGCTACACCGACCTAGATAAAATGACAGCGGGTATGCAGCCTTCAGATCTTATTATTGTGGCGGCACGTCCATCGATGGGTAAAACTACCTTTGCGATGAACTTGGCTGAACATGCTGCTATGACGCAAGATAAGCCTGTACTTATTTACTCACTAGAGATGCCATCAGAGCAAATTATGATGAGGATGCTGGCATCGCTAGGTCGCATTAACCAAACTAAAGTTCGTACAGGTCAGCTTGATGATGACGATTGGGCGCGTCTATCCTCAACCATGGGCTTGTTGATGGAAAAAGGTAAGATGTATGTCGATGATGCATCGGGCCTAACACCAACGGATGTGCGCTCTCGTGCTCGTCGTATTGCTCGCGATCATGGCGGTATTAGCATGATCATGGTCGACTACCTACAGTTAATGCGTGTTCCAAGTTTGTCAGATAATCGTACGTTAGAAATTGCTGAAATCTCACGTTCATTAAAAGCACTAGCAAAAGAGCTGCAGTGTCCGGTTATTGCACTGTCTCAGCTTAACCGTACCCTAGAGCAACGTGCCGATAAACGTCCAATCAACTCCGACTTACGTGAATCAGGCTCAATCGAGCAGGATGCCGACTTAATCATGTTTATTTACCGTGATGAAGTTTATAACGAAGATAGTGCTGAAAAAGGTGTGGCAGAAATCATCATAGGTAAGCAGCGTAACGGTCCAATCGGTAAAGTACGCTTAACTTTCCAAGGCCAATTCTCGCGTTTTGATAACTACGCGGGCCCAGCTATGGACGACGAATATTAATGCGCTTAGCCATTGCTGAAATCAACCTACAAGCGCTTGCTCATAACTTAGCGCAGGTGAAGCGCTTTGCGCCCGGTTGCAAAGTAATGGCGGTGCTAAAAGCTAATGCATATGGCCATGGTTTAGTTAAAATTGCCCAATACCTAAATGATGCAGACGCATTTGCAGTCGCACGTATTGACGAAGCGTTAGCGCTGCGTGCCGGTGGGCTGACAAAACCTATTGTATTGCTTGAAGGTTTTTTTCATAAAGATGATTTACCTATCTTGCTTGCTAATAACTTTCAAACCATCATTCACGATGAAAATCAGCTCGCAACGCTTGAAAACACAGCTCTTGATGCACCTATTGCTTGCTGGTTAAAAGTTAATACTGGCATGCATCGCCTTGGTATTGCACCATCACAATTTGAGTCTTTCTACAGCCGTTTAAAAGCAAGCTCGAATGCCCGTGATGACATTAAATTAATGACGCATTTTTCGTGCGCCGATGACATCAATGATGAAAAAACCGCTCAGCAAATTGCTTTATTTGACTCATTAGCTGATGGCAAAAGCGAGCAGCATTGTCTTGCAAATTCAGCGGGAATTATTGCTTGGCCAAAAGGGCATGGCGAGTGGGTACGCCCTGGGTTGATGTTGTATGGTGTATCACCAATGCTAAATAGCATTGGTCAACAGCATGGTTTAGAGCCGGTTATGCGCTTAACTACGCGTGTTATAGCAATACGCGATGTCGATGCTAATCAATGTGTTGGTTATGGTGGTCGTTGGCATAGCGATAAACCCACTAAGCTTGCTGTGGTCGCGATGGGTTATGGTGATGGTTATCCACGTCATGCTGAGCAAGGCACACCAGTGGTTATTAAATCACAACGCTATGGCATTGTTGGTAGTGTGGCGATGGATATGATCACGGTGGATATTGGTGATAACAGCGACAACATCAAAGTCGGTGATGAAGTGATCATGTGGGGGCCAGAGCTTCCCGTAGAAGAGATTGCCCAGTGTGCGACAACCATTCCTTACGAGTTACTGTGTAATATCACCCCACGAGTAAGCTACGAGTATCAAGAGTAACTTTGTTACTCTTTAATAAAATACACGTCACTGAACCCCATTCGTGCGAATTCTTGGTCACGAAAGTTACGTACTGCTGAAGAGCCTTTTGAAGTCATTTCTACTTGCTGCTCCATCTTTAAATAGTTGGTTAAATCAATGCCTTCAGCTGCAGCGATCGCATGGTACATATCGCGGTATTTATCTTTTGCAAAATTGATTTCCCGAGGCTGGTTTTTAAATTTGTAAGTGATGCGGCGTGCCATAATGAATCCTCAATGTTTATCGCGGCTGATTTTACACTAAAAAATAGCCATAGCCATGACTTGTTAGTATAAGCGGGTTACAATGCAATACTTTTCAAAGACTCGGTAAATCATAATGAAACTTTCAGTAGAGATCAGTAAGTACCCACTACATCAAGACTACATTCCGTTTATCAAAGGTTTTATTGACCGCGTAAACAGTTACGAAGGTCTTAAAGTGATCACCAATACCTTATCAACTCAGATTTTCGGTGATTATGATTTAGTGATGTCTGTACTTAATACTGAAATCAAACGTTCTTATGAAGAGTTTGGTAAAGCTATTTTTGTCTGTAAATTCTTGCATGGTGACTTGTCGCCTAGCGAAGACTAAAATCTAAAGTAGCGCGTGTTATGGAATTTTTGAGCGAAACCTTCTCTGGCTTTACTGCCATGTCGCATTGGGAATATATTGCCGTTGCATTGTCGATGGCGTACTTACTTTTAGCGATTAAAGAAAGCTTATGGTGCTGGCCAGCCGCGTTTGTTAGCACCTTTATTTATACCGTAATGTACTGGAATGGCGCACTGTTAATGGAGTCGCTACTGAATTTTTATTATATGTATATGGCAGTGTATGGTTGGGTGGTTTGGCGTCGGGGTATAAACAATAAAGATCAACTGCCCATTATTTCATGGTCGTTAAAGCGTCATGCAGTGATTTTGTTTGCAACCTCTGTGGCCTCAGTTGCTATTGGTTTCGTGATGACCAATTACACTCACGCTGATTTTGCCTATTTAGATAGCTTTACTACGTGCTTTGCGGTGGTGACGACTTATCTTGTTGCTAAGAAGGTACTGGAAAACTGGTTGTACTGGATTGTAATTGATGCAGCGTCCATGTATTTATACTTTGAAAAAGGGTATTACCCAACCTTAGTACTTTTCGTGTTTTACACCATTATGGCCGCGTGGGGCTTTAAAACATGGTATGAAGAGTACGAACAGCATCAGGCTAAACCGCTTGCACAGTTATAGATGAAAACTGAGCAACAAATTCACGCGCTTTTTACGCGCTTCAACTCAAATTTAGTTATTACCTCAATCAGTCCGCTGGTTGAGGGGCTAAGCAATGACAACTACTTGGTAAAAACATCAAATCAAGCTTTCTTGGTTAAGCATTATCGAGACCACTGGCCGGCGATTGGTCTTGCTGCGCAAGCCCATTTTGCAAAGCAAAGTTGCTGCCCAGCACCACTTTGGTTAGAACAAGCAACCGATACTGTTATTTTCGAATACGTGGCAGGGAACATTGCCAGCGGTGAATTTTGTAATAGCTTACTACCCGATTTAGTTAATTTACATCGTTACCCTGTGCTTACCGAGCCGATGGATATTGCGTACGAAATTAACTACTACCAGCAAACACCCCGGTACCAGCAACATGCTGAGTTAATTAGGCAGTCACTGGCTTATATTGATGGTGCACCTAAAGACATGGGCTTTTGTCATAATGATTTAGTGAAAGAAAATATCATTGTGAATGAATCGGGTATGTTTTTAATCGACTTTGAATATGCCAAAAGTAACGATGTTTATTTTGATTTGGCTGCGCTGGTGGTGAGCTTTACGTTAAATGATGAGCAGCAACTAGCGTTGCTTAAACGCTATCAAGCGTTAGTGTGCGACCATCACGCGTTTAACTTATCAGTTGAAAAGCTGGCAGCGTTTCATGCGCTGTTTTTACTTTTATGTATTTGTTGGTATGAACAACGTGGAGCGGTGGATAAAGTGGCGCCACTGCTTACACAGCTTAACCACTTCATAGAAAAAGTTAAAAATTAAAGACCGCCAATTCGCTCGGCAAGTTCTTTATATTTTTTTACGTCTTCTGGATCAAACAAAGGTTCACCTTTGTCATCTTGTGATTTCGAGATCAGTAAATGTTCGCGAGCAAGACGTTTTACGCGTTCGACTTTTACACCTAAAAACTCCGCGACTTGCTCTGTAGACATTAAACTCATGATCAAATTCCCCTTACATGGCTATACAGCCACCTTGTTATTAATTTTATTAAGTATACGTTAATACCTTGGTTCTGCACGAAAGTGAAGTGTTTTAATGCAAATTGCTGAATTTATGTGCATATAAAGGTCTCGATGCTAGCATTTAGGGCAAGATGCCATTATCATTGCCGGGTTGTCATGCTGATATCGCGAGTTAGCATTGGCGACGACAAATGTGCTCTCGTGGTGAAATGGATATCACGTGGCCCTCCGGAGGCTAAGTTGCAGGTTCGATCCCTGCCGAGAGCGCCATTTGCTCTTCACTTTAATATCTTCTAAGCTCGATTTATTCCTTAAGTAATCTCAAAAAAGCCAATGACTTATCAACCTATCGACTGTGGCGACTACGATAAATACGAATTATGGTGCATGCATAAGTCCCTATTACGAATTACCTTAGTATCTGGTGAACCGTTAGAGGGAAAGGCTGAGAATCTTAAAATAATTAACCCAGAGGGCGAGCACTTAATTTTGAGCACAAAAAAAGGCGAACATGCCGTTCGCCTTGATTTAATTAAAAAGGTTGTCGAGCTATAGCCATTTCTTATTTTTAAAGTAAATGCCAATCCCTACGGTAAGCACCACCAAGAAAATAATAAACAAACTAAATGCATAAGGGCTTTCAGTGCCCGGAATACCACCTACGTTTACACCCAGTAAACCTGTTAAGAAGCCGAGTGGTAAAAATAGTGCTGCAACCACCGACATTACATACATACGTTGATTTAGTTGCTCAGACACTTGGCTTGTAATTGCTTGTTGAATAATTTGCGCACGTTCAATTGAGCTATCTAGCTCTTCTAAGTAACGGATCAACATATTGGTTGTTTCGTTTAAGCGTGCCTTATCGTCTTCATCTAACCACTTATACTTATTGTTTAATAAAGTGATAAGAGCTTCTTTTTGTGGTCTTAAATAACGTTTTAACGCGATTGTCTGGCGGCGTATTTGTGCTAATGATTGATGATCAAAGCCTTTATTAGGTTCGTCAATTTCATCTTCAAAGCCATCGAGTGTGTCATCTAAACTGTCAATAACAGCTTGCATACGCGACGTTAGGTTTTGCGCCAATTGGCAAACTAATTCAGAGATTGAACATGGGCCATTGCTGCCATCGAACGACTCAACAACATCTTGCACCGATAATAAACGGCGCTTACGCGTTGTGATCACGATGTTTTCGTTAATGAATAAGCGTAACGAGACCATGTCTTCTGGGCTTTGCGCAGGGTTTAAGTTAACCCCACGCAAAAATAGCATATTACCATGAGTGACTTTGCTTAAACGTGGACGTGTCTCATCAGCAATCAGGGACTCAAGCTCGAAATCTGTTAATAAGTTACTCTGCTCAAGCCATTCAACGGCCTCAGCTTGGCTATAGTCCATGTGCACCCAAAGTTTTCCGTGTTCAGGTTGCCAATTTTGCAGCTCAGTACTATTTTCAATAGCACGTGCACCGCCTTGTTCGTCTAAAATTAAGACATGAAGTAACCCATTGATCATATTGAACTCTCGTTTTACAAATAGTGCGATATAGTTGATGATAGTTTAGCCTACGTCAATTAAATCGACTTATCGAGTGGATAAATATATTTCGTTGGTGTTTCTAGCTCCGTAGCGTATAAGACACTTTTTTAAAGAGGGCACATTAATGAGCGCAAAAATTATTGTTGGCTGGCGAGAATGGCTTGGTCTGCCTGAACTGGGAATCGAAAAAATCAAAGCAAAAGTTGATACCGGAGCAAGAACCTCATGTATTCATGCTTTTGACATTGAGGAATTTTCAGAAAATGGCGAAGCATGGGTGAAATTTTCTACCCATCCTCTACAAGACGATGTAGAAACAACGGTAGAGTGTCGCGCCAAAGTAGTTGAGCGTAAGTATGTGACCAGTTCAAGCGGTCAGCGTGAGCTACGCTACTTTATTGAAACAAAATTAGTCGCAGGAACCCAAAGCTGGCCTGTAAGGGTGACTTTAAGTAACCGTTCAACAATGAAGTTTAGAATGTTGTTAGGGCGTACAGCAATGGAAAATCGCATAGTCGTTGATCCGGCTTTATCTCATTTATTATAGGAAAAGGACTTATCACACGTTGCTACGTGTATGAGTTTATCAGTTAAGGTTTTAACTTATGAAACTTGGTATTTTATCTCGCAACCAAAATTTGTATTCAACACGTCGCTTAATTGAAGCTGCAGAGCAGCGCGGCCATGAAGTGAAAGTAATTGATGCACTTCGTTGTTATATGAACATCAATTCAGAGCAGCCAGAAATTCATTACCGTGGTGAAAATTTAAAAGATTTTGATGCTATCGTGCCGCGTATTGGTTCGTCAGTGACCTTTTATGGCTGTGCGGTATTACGTCAGTTTGAAATGATGGGTGTATTCCCTGTCAATGAATCAGTGGCGATCACTCGCTCACGCGATAAGTTACGTTCACTACAGCTACTTTCGCGTAAAGGTGTAGGTATGCCAGTGACAGGCTTTGCAAGTAAACCAGATGATGTAAAAGACTTACTAAGTATGGTGGGTGGCACGCCAGTGGTAATTAAGCTACTTGAAGGTACCCAAGGTATCGGTGTGGTATTAGCTGAAACACGCAAAGCTGCAGAAAGTGTAATTGAAGCGTTTATGGGCTTAAAAGCCAATATTATGGTGCAAGAGTACATCAAAGAAGCGGGCGGTGCTGACATTCGCTGCTTCGTATTAGGCGATAAAGTAATTGCGGCGATGAAGCGTCAAGCGCAAGAAGGTGAGTTCCGTTCTAACTTACACCGTGGTGGTAGTGCGACGTTAGTGCGTATTACTCCAGAAGAAAGAAAAACAGCGGTTGCAGCAGCAAAAGCGATGGGTTTAAACGTAGCGGGTGTTGATTTACTTCGCTCTGCACGTGGTCCGTTGGTCATGGAAGTAAACTCATCACCAGGTCTTGAAGGTATTGAAGTTGCAACCGGTAAAGACATTGCAGGCATGATTGTCGAGTTTATTGAAAAAACAGCGGCATCAAAAAGAACTGCAACTCGTGGTAAAGGTTAAGTAATATAGCGCTCTATTAAAAGGAAAAGTGCGTGGCTAAGGTTAAGAAAAATACACCGTTTTCAATTTTAGGCGATACGGTGGGGGTTGGCGAACGTAAAACATTTGCGATTGAAGCTGCCAAGCTTTATACCCACTCGCCGTTAAATATTCCGATAGAAGTTGTCAATGGTGTGCAGCAAGGTCCTGTATTAATGGTGTGTGCTGCAATTCACGGTGACGAGCTCAATGGTGTTGAGGTTGTTAGGCAGTTACTGGCAAAAATCGACCCAGAGCAATTGCGCGGTACTATAATTGCGGTACCGATTGTGAATGTGTTTGGCTTTATTCATAAGTCACGATACTTACCTGACCGCCGTGATATGAATCGCAGTTTTCCGGGCTCAACCCGAGGCTCGTTAGCTGGGCGAATGGCGAATGCATTTTTTACTCAAGTTGCAATGCATTGTACGCATATTATTGATTTACATACGGGCGCAATTCACCGAACTAACTTGCCGCAAATTCGCGCTAATTTGAGTGACCCTGCAACGGCTGCGATGGCAAAAGCTTTTGGCACGCCAGCGGTGATTGATGCGTCACTTCGTAATGGTTCATTACGCAGTGAAGCGGCCAATTTAGGAATACCCGTTATTACCTATGAAGCCGGCGAAGCGCTACGCTTTGACCCAATTGCAATTGCTGCAGGTGTGCAAGGTGTTGACTATGTGATGCGCCATTTAAAAATGGTGCGCGGCAAGCGAGCTAAAAAGCTGCCAGAACCGGTAATTGCAAGCTCAACAAGTTGGATACGTGCCGAAGTTGACGGTATTGTTCGTGCACAGGTATCACTGGGTGAGCGAGTAATGAAAGGGCAGGTACTTGCCTATATAAGCAGCCCACTTGGTGATGCTGAGCTTGAGTTACTGGCGCCACGCAGTGGTATCGTAATAGGTCAGCAAACCATGCCGCTTGTCAACGAGGGAGATGCCGTGTTCCACCTTGCTTACTTTGCTCATGCAAACAGCTTAGTTGAGCAACAACTCGAAAACTTTATTGATGAAATAAGCGATATTGAAGACGAGTTAAAGACGGCAGAGTTAAATAACTAGCCGTTTAATCAAAATATTAAAAAGCCGCAAATTGCGGCTTTTATTTTTTTGGGCCTAAAATACGTTTTATGGTTGGCGCTTTAGTTGCCGTAGGTGGGTTTTTTAACACCATCACAGGGCGGGTAACAAAGATGTTGTTTGGGTAAATCACTTTGTGGCCATCAACATGCTCAAGCACTACGTTCATCAAGCCCATTTCGATAATGCGGCCTTCTAAGAAGTTTGCACCGTCAATCACTCTCACCCAAAAGCCAACCCGACAGTCGTTTTGAATAAACATGAGTAAGAAAGCTGTTAGGTTACTCAGCAACGACCAGGCAGCAAAAAGCGCGACACCCAGCATGGCAAAAATTGATGAACCTAGTACTAACAAGCCGCGCAGTTCTATACCCCAAAAAACCAAGACTAAACACAGCATGACAATAGCAAGAATGATATTGAGCAACAGCTCGGCACGGTATTCTCGATGCGGATCAGCTTTGCCTTTAATTGCTTTTAAAAGCAGTTTTTTAGTGGTTTTACGCAGTAGCGGGTAGAGCAAGATCGCAATGATAGTTACGATTAAGTGGTATTGCTCATTAAAGAATTCGACGAAGTCCAAAAGGGATCCTAAGTTAAATATTTTTCATATCGATTCTAGCTTTTTAGCTTAACAATAACACTACCTTAAAAGGTATTTTTAACTGTTACTAGCCATTGCACTGAGTCAATATCGTCATCTTGTTTATTAATTGGTGCGGCAATATCTAGGTGAATAACAGTACCGGCATTTGCTCTACTTGGTGCTAAGCGCAGACCTAAACCCACATTTTGTAGCACGCCTCCATTCGTGCCATTATCTTTGTCGTTATACCAAGCTCTACCAATATCATAGAACGCGGCACCACCAACTTTGAACAATTGTAATAAGTCATACTCCCAGTAGTAGCGCTTCTCTAAAGTCACTAAAAAGCTACGGTCGCCTACTTGGTAGTCTAGCGGGTAACCACGTAAGCCGTTCTCACCACCAATAGTAAGCTGTTTATCAGCAGTGAGGTTTTCTGCATATTGTAAGCGTACTTTGGCGTACCAGCTTTGTCTAAGAGTGGTATTTAGGTAGTACTGTAGTTGCGTGCTGGCAAACAGGTTTTCGACATCATCGATTTCTTCATTCCAGTAGCCATCAAGGTCTGCCTTAAAACGCCATAACTGGTTGTCTCCAGAGTAATGCGCTTTTGATAACGATAACGAATAAATAGTGCGGCTGGCATCGTCGCTAAAATCTTTACTTGAATAACCTAATAAAGCATGAATATTCCAACCGAGGTTTAAATCTTCTGTACGGTAGATGCTATCGAAGTTTCTCACCTTAACGTAATGATCTTCAAACCATTGGCCACTAATGTAGGGGTAACTCAGGGTACGGTCTTCAGCAATTGGGAAGCGCGTGAATGGCGTTTCTTTAAAGGTTTCTTCGCGGTTTTCGATGCCAAGCTTAATACGTTGAGTCCAGCTATTACCAAGTTGTGATGAGTGACCAAAGTAAGCGCGGTTTAGTACCGTTTTTTGTTCAAACTCATTGACCACATCACCTCGGTAATAAAGTGACTCTCGACGTTGATCTGAGTAACTTGTAACACCGTAACTGTATGGCGTATCTATTGAGAAAAACGGGTAGCTTACATCGAGGTAATGACGCTTACCGTCGTCGTTATCTGAGTATTCAAAACGGCCTTGATACCGGCTCGAGAAAATATGCGGATCGTCATAAACAAATAGGTAACCTGTTCGGTCTGCATCACGGGTGCGACTAAATGAGACCCGCTTACCCCAGCCCAAAAAGTTAGATTCACGAAACCCGATACTCGACTCATTTTCTCCGCCACTGCGGCTAAAGCTTATTTCTGGTAATAAGGTCCACAGATCGCGCGTAATGACTTTTACATGTACGTTGCCATCACAATCAAGCTTTGCGTTGATACGTGCATCATATAGATAACCTTGTTTACGCAGCAATCGCTCAGACTCTAGCAATTTACGTGGGTTATACACATCACCTTCTTCGAACAATAAAACGCTGTGTATTACATTAGGTTCCGTAGTCATGTGAGCCCGATTGGCAAAGCGGAATAAAAAGTTATTTTCTTCTTCAAGCTCAGTGTTAAAGACGTTTAGTTGTTCAAGTTCAATGGAGACTATTTTACGGTTATTAGCAGCATCGGGGAGTGGGTTGTCGGCATCGAGCTGGCGGCGTAAGTTATTATCTTGTGATTTAAGTGTGCGTTGGTTTTGACAATAATTACTATCGTCAGTAAATAACTGCTCTGCATGAACATTTGCTGCTATGCAGATTGGTAATAGTGTTATTAACCTAGCAACAAAGTGCGACTTCTTAAATCCCATTTACACCCTTAGTTGAGTATGTCCTATACAACTACTACATACTAAGCGAGGTAAAAAGTCTAGCTTATTATTGTAATTGCGCGACTAAATACTGATGAAGTTGTGGTAAAGCTGCACTGGCTTCTATGCCCTCAGCATTAATCCAAATACTTTCACTGTAATGTTCAAAGTTTAGATTAAAACTATGATCTGTAAAGTGAAAGCGTAATTGATGACGATCAGCGCCAGCATCAAAATCAGCGGTTGTTATTGCTGGAGCGTGTAAGAAAAGCGTAGCCCAAAGTTCAAAGTCTTCGTCGTGTGGCAGCTCATTCGACGTTACGAGAATAATTTCATGCTCGGCATCATACGTTAGTTCAGTCATAGCAGTCCTAATTAGCGGCAAGATAGTCGCGAATAGTATTTAAAAATGGTGCGCCGTACTTATTTAGTTTAGTAAAACCAACTCCCGATACCTTTAAAAACTCACTGTCGTTGGTTGGCATTAACTGCGCCATTTCTGCAAGGGTTTTATCATTGAATACCACATAAGGTGGCACATCATCGGCATCTGCCAACTCTTTACGTAAGGCGCGTAATTTAGCAAACAGCTTTTTGTCGTAATTAAACTGGGCGAGTTTATCTTGGTATACATGTTTCGCCTGTAATCGAGGCTCAGCAAGTTGCAGTGCATATTCACTTTTAAGAACCGCACGGGCGGCTTCTGTTAAGCGTAATGAAGAACCTTGGGTAATGTCTTGGCTTAATAACCCTTGATGGATGAGTTGCCTTAAAATACTGAGCCAAAATTCCACACTGTGCTCTTTTCCTATGCCATAAGTACTAAGCTGGTGGTGATTGTTATCACGAATGCGGCTAGTGTTTGCGCCGCGCAGCAGCTCAACGATATAACCAATCCCAAACCGTTGCTCAGCACGATACACACACGACAAAGCTTGTTGTGCGACAAGTGTGCCATCAAAGCTAGTGGGTGGGTTTAAGCAAATGTCACAGTTGCCACAGGTTTCGCGCTTATATTCACTAAAATAATTGAGCAAAATTTGTCTACGGCATGTTTGCGCTTCCGCAAAGCTGGCCATAGCATTAAAGCGCTGCTCTTCAACACGACGACGTTGTTCGTCTTCGATATCTTCAAAAAAGCGGCGTACGCGGCCTATGTCTGCCGGGTCAAAATACATAATGGCTTCTGCAGCCAAACCATCACGACCAGCACGACCGGTTTCTTGGTAATAAGCTTCGATACTTTTTGGAATATCGTAATGCACCACAAAACGTACGTTAGGTTTATTAATTCCCATGCCAAAGGCAACAGTTGCAACCACAATTTGAATATCGTCACGGGCAAAGCCTGATTGCACAAATTGGCGTTGCTCGTTACTCATACCTGCATGGTAGGCTGCGGCATTAAATCCTGCATCAGCAAGTTTTTCGGCTACATCATCAACCCGTTTACGGCTGGTGCAATAAATAATACCACTTTGATTATGCTGTTCTTTTAAATAACGAAGTAGTTGCACCATAGGTTTGAATTTTTCTTCTATGGTGTAACGAATATTAGGTCTATCGAAGCTACCAGTATGCACGTAAGGGTGGTTAAGCTGAAGTTGTTCAATAATATCGTAACGAGTTGCTTTATCTGCCGTTGCTGTAAGTGCCATCATAGGCACATGTGTAAAGCGTTGCTTTAATTCGTTGAGTCTACAGTAATGCGGTCTAAAGTCATGACCCCAATGCGACACACAGTGAGCTTCATCAATCGCAAAGAGTGCGAGTTTTAAATGACTTAAACGCTCTAAAAATTCGTGCTGCAGTACTTTTTCAGGTGCTACATACAACAGCTTAATTTGCCCGTAGTGCAATTGTTGATAGGCAGCTTGTTGCTCTTCAAAAGGCAGGCTGTTATTGATGTATGCCGCTTGTACGCCAAGTGCTCTTAGTTGGGCTACTTGGTCTTGCATCAAGGAAATAAGCGGCGAGATAACCACAGTCACACCATCGAGGATCAAAGCAGGCACTTGATAGCATAATGATTTGCCCCCACCCGTTGGTAGGAGTACAAGCGAGTCTTGTCCGTCTAGCGCAGCGGCTATAATCGCTTCTTGGCCATCACGAAAATCCTTGTAACCAAACACTTGTTTGAGTACGGCTTGTGGTGATCGAACGGGTGTGTTGGACGTTGCGGTATTGGTATTCATCGCCGAGCATTTTAGTGGTTTTTTATTGCGATGTCTTTAGCAATATACCCAAACGACCTTAAAATGCAGAATTCAGCGTTTCACAGGTGCTTAATATCAAGGCGTTACTTTGCAACAATGGCAGTCCCTTTTAAGAAGTAAATACATGGGTTTATTTAGCGCGTTTTGGTTGCGTCACTGCTGAGGGGGCGTAAAATAAGGTTTTTAAACTATAAAGCCAAACTTATGCCTACCAACATTGAGCAGCGAAAAGGCGTCATTTTCGCTTGTTTAGCCTTTTTTATGTGGGGTCTTGCGCCCATTTACTTTAAGTTTCTACAGCAGATTTCTGCTTTTGAAATCTTAATGCACCGTGTTATTTGGTCGGTGTTGTTTTTACTTCTTATCATTGCTGCTCGTCATCAATGGCAGCGTATTCGTGTGGTTCTTGGACAGCCTAAATTACTGTTGATGTTGGTGATAACAGCAAGCTTACTAGGCTTTAACTGGGGCTTATTTATTTGGGCAGTGAACAATAATCATATGCTTGATGCCAGTTTAGGTTATTACATAAATCCATTACTCAATGTGTTATTGGGTATGTTGTTTTTAGGTGAGCGGCTGCGTAAATGGCAAGGTGTTGCGGTTGGTCTAGCGCTTTGTGGTGTGTTGCTACAGCTTGTGAGCTTTGGTTCATTCCCCGTAGTTGCTTTCTCGCTGGCTAGCTCGTTTGCTATTTATGGTCTATTACGTAAAAAGTTACCAATCGAGTCATTACCAGGATTATTGCTCGAAGCGCTTATTTTATTACCTGTTGCACTTATTTATTGGTGGTTGATGGCGCCATCAGCAAGCTCTGATTTAACTGCAAATGATTGGCACATTAACTTATTACTCATTAGTGCCGGTGTGGTGACAACTTTACCACTGTTATGTTTTACCGGTGCCGCAAAGCGCCTGCAATACAGTACGCTTGGCTTCTTTCAGTACATAGGCCCAAGTTTAATGTTTATGCTTGCCGTGGCGTTTTACGGTGAAGTATTTGATGCTGAGCGTGTGGTGACTTTTGCGTGTATTTGGAGTGCTTTAGCATTATTCAGCTGGGATTCGTATCGTCAAAGTCGAAAGCAACGCAAAGCGCAGTTAGAGGCAGTGACTAAGCCTGTATAGGCTTAGCTTACTAATTTGTTGCGGCCAGAGTCTTTTGCTTGATAAAGCTTTAAATCGGCCTGTTTTATTAGTTCATCCAAACTATAAATGGGCCCATTATGAAAACCAATCGACAGCGTAAACTTGATGTGGTCTTTGCTAAATTCAGAGCTGTGTTTTTCGACAAACAAACGGAATTTTTCTAAACGCTGTAACGATTCTTGTGGATCTTGATCCGCAAAGTACACCGCAAATTCTTCACCACCGAAGCGGCCTACTAAATTATCTCCAAAATACTTCGCCATACATTGTGATAAACCTTTAAGTACTTCATCACCTGCATCATGACCATAGTTATCGTTAATTGATTTAAAGTGGTCAATATCAATCATGGCTAAAGAGACTGAGGTATCTGACATTTTTGCAGCTTTTAGGTGATTGTTTGCTTCACCGAAGAAATAGCGGCGATTAGGGAGTTTAGTGAGGTAATCAGTGTTTGCCTGCAAACGAATTGTTTTAATGTTTTCAAGCATGTCGACGTTTTGGCTTAGCCGACAATAGAACTCTTCATTATTAAATGGCTTGCGAAGGTAATCGTCAGCGCCAGATTTTAAAAAGCGCGTTGATAAATGCAGAGTATCGAGTGCAGAAATGCCGATTATGGCTTTTTCATCGTTAGAATATAAACGGCGAATTTCAACACAGAGCTCATCCCCATTCATATTCGGCATTTCGTTATCGGTAATGATCACCGATATTTTTGGGTTTTCAGCCAGTACTTTTAAAGCATCAACACCATCAACAGCTTCAATGGTTTGGTATTTGTGACGAGTTAATAAGTTACAAATATGGTGGCGTGTTGCCGCTGAATCATCGACCACTAATACCAATATTTGCTCATTACGAGGTAATCGAGCAAGTTGTTTTTCTAAGTATTGATAGGCTTGTTTATTTTCTTTGGTGATGTAATCAATGATGGGGTGTTTTTCAACGATATTACGAGTTGTTTCGTCAAGATTGCCGGTCATTACAATGGTGGGAATGTCGGCAGCGATAGTACAGGGGACTGCTTCTCCGGTTGGTGCGTCAGGCAGAATAAAGTCTACTACTGCACAAAAGTAACTGTGCTTGCTAATAAGCTCTTTTGCCTCAGCTAAGTTACCAGCAATGTCGGCTTCATAGCCAACTTTTTGCGCGATGTGCTTTTGCACTCGCGCAATGGTTGGCGTATCTTCAATTATTAATATTCTTCGAGTCACAACTTGCCTTGAAATAACTTACTGGCGAAACAAAAGTTATTACAAGTTTTAACCCTAAAAGGGTAAAAAAGCAAATTGTTATAGGCTATCTGACTCAGAATAATATTCAACACTTTGTGTTGTTGGGCTCGCAATACGAGAGCGCCCAAATAAGGTATGAAACTTAGTTTTGCAGGTTGTTTGTTTAAGGTATTTGATCCAAGCGCGCTCAATTGGATTGGTTGCTTCAAGGTTACCGGTAACAACTTGTACAAATTGAGTTTGAAATTCATTTTGTGGTTCTAGGGTTTTGTTGTATAAACCCTTTAGAACAACACCATGCTGCTCGAGAATGTCGGCTTCTAGCAAAGTGAAGTGACCACTACGACCAAAACCGCGTGGGAAATTTTGATCATCATAGAATTGACGTTGGCTTGCAAATGCTTGACGAAGTGATGAAATGTCATTGCTCATGGCTTTATCCTCATGCCCTAATTTCTTGCTGGAGTATGGATCAAGTTGTCGATTTTATTAAACAAATTATTTTTATCGTAAGGGTAAAAAATGGATATCGATTTATTGAAGACTTTTGTTGAAGTGGTACGTACGCGCCATTTCGGTAAAGCAGCTGAAAATTTATATATTACACAGTCTGCGGTAAGTTTTCGGATCCGACAATTAGAGCAAGGTTTAGGCGTTAACTTATTTATTCGTCAACGAAACAACATTCAGTTAACGGCACCGGGTGAGCGATTACTGCCACACGCACAAATGATCATAACGGGGATGCAACGAGCAAAAGTTGATGTGGCGCTTGCTGATAATATGCATAAGCAAATTAGTTTAGCGGGCACACCTAATATATGGGATGCTTTTTTGCAGTTTGGTATTACAAACATTGTTTCTGCTATGCCGGGTGTATCGCTAGTCGCTGAAGTAAAAGCACAGCAAGAGAGTACTCGCTTATTATTGGAGCGTACATTAGATTTGGCGGTATTATTTGATCCCCCTAAAGTTGATGAGTTGGTTGTTCAACGAATTTGTGAACTCCCTATTATTCCTGTGAGCGCTTTTGAAACCGCAAACAGCGAAAACTTTTTCGATAATCAATATGTTTATGTTGATTGGGGAACAACCTTTTCGTTATGGCATGCCCGAGAGTTTAATGGCCATGCTCCCCCTTATTTCAGAACCAGCACCGGGCGTATTGCACTCGATTTAATATTAAAATGCGGCGGCAGTGCCTTCATTCCACAATTATTAGTCGAAGAGCAGCTTAAATCTGGTGAGCTTTATCATGTTGAAGATGTTGCACATACCTCGCGAGATGTATTTGTTGCTTACCACAGAGATAATGAACAAACCCCTCTATTAGAGAAATTAGTGACATTATTAACTGAGCTGCAAATAAAGGCTTAAAATTAATTTAACTTAGCTTTTATAAAAATTTAATGCCGCAACAGTAGGTTACGTTTTTATTTCAGAAATAATTATATTTTATGAAGGTAAATTGACGTTTTTGTTTCAATTGTCATCTTTTTGTCATTTTTTGCTGTCACACTGCGCGCATTGAAACACAATATGTGTTTTTTGTTGCGATTATTGAGGAAACGACATGAAATTTGCAAAGTCTAGCTTATTCCTAGCTTTATTTGGTGGTTTATCTTTTTCTGCATTAGCTGATGTAGATGTATATGGTAAAGCAAACGTGACTGTTCAATCATCAGATGATGGCGAAGGGTCTTTCACTGAAATTAAAAGCAATAACTCACGTTTTGGCTTAAAAGGTTCAGAAAAAATTTCTGAAGGCCTAGAAGCTGTTTATAAATTTGAGTTTGGTGTAGACGTATCTGACGCTGATTCAAAAGGCGACAATGACGATAACATTACTGCTCGTAACCAATATGTGGGTGTGAAAGGTAGCTTTGGTCAAGTTGTTATCGGCCGTAACGATACAGCAATGAAGCAATCTCAAGGTAAAGTTGATTTATTCAATGACCTTGAAGGAGATATCAAGAATGCGTTTAAAGGTGAAAACCGTTTAGGCGACACAATTTCTTATGCTTCTAAAGACTTTAATGGTTTCAAAGTGTTAGCGACATATGTAGCTGAAGATGATGTAGATGCTGATAACGGTTACTCAGTAGCGCTAACTTACGGCGATGCAAAACTTAAAGAAAGCAAACTTTATGCATCAGTTGCAGCTGACAGCGAAGTAAAAGGCTACGACATTGTTCGTGCAACAGTACAAGGTAAACTAGGTGACTTCAAACTAGGTGCTATGTACCAAACACAAGAAAAAGTGGATGGTAGTGCAGAAGCTGATGGTTACTTAGTAAATGCTGCTTACCAAATGAATAGCAACACTTTCAAAGTACAGTACCAAGTAATTGACTTTGATGAAGGCGATAAGAAAACAGCTATTTCTGCAGGTGTTGATCACAAGCTAAGCAAAAATACTAAAGTATTTGGTTTCTACTCGACGTTTGATACAGACAATCAAGTTGACCAAGATTACTTAGGTGTTGGTATTGAATATAAGTTCTAACCCAACACTGGGATAACTCTCTAACTTGTCAGCCCAGCTAATTAGCTGGGCTTTTTTATTGCTCTAGAAATAAAATTTTTACCGTAGTTAGCTTGCTTGAATGGTTAAGCTTGTGCGTAGTTTGATTTGCCAGCAAGCCAGCGCTGAATCAATTTATCGGTTAGTTCTGGGTAGTCGTTTAAAATTTTGAAGGCTATTGGTCTAACATGATTGAGTGTTTGCTTATCGCGGTTTAGGTCGGCGATTTTAAATTCAGCTAGGCCTGTTTGTTTGGTACCAAGTACTTCACCTGGGCCACGAATTTCAAGATCTCGTTCTGCGATAATAAAACCATCGTTACTTTCACGCAGCACACCTAAGCGTTTTTGAGCCGTCGCTGATAATGGCGAATGATAGAGTAAAACACAATGTGAAGCCGTAGCTCCTCGACCAACACGGCCACGTAGCTGGTGGAGTTGTGCGAGCCCTAGCCGCTCAGGATTCTCTATAATAATAAGGCTGGCATTGGGCACATCAACACCCACTTCAATCACTGTTGTGGCAACGAGTACATGAATATTCCCAGCTTTAAACTCACTCATAATGGCTTGTTTTTCCACGGCTTTCATCCGCCCGTGCACTAAGCCAACGTTTAATTCTGGCAATGCAGCTTTTAATTGCTCAGCGCTATCTTCTGCGGCTTGGCATTGCAGAACTTCAGATTCATCAATCAAGGTGCAAACCCAATACACTTGCCGACCTTGCTCTGTGCAGGCTGTTCTAACGCGCTGGATAATTTCGTCGCGACGGGTATCAGGAATAGCCACTGTGGTAATAGGCGTTCTACCAGGTGGTAACTCATCAATCACTGAGGTTTCTAAGTCTGCATAGGCCGTCATTGCTAAGGTTCGCGGGATAGGTGTTGCAGTCATTACTAATTGGTGTGGATAACAGTCACCAAAGCGGCCTTTTTCACGCAGTGATAAGCGCTGATGAACACCAAAGCGATGTTGCTCATCAATAATAATTAATACCAGGTTGTTAAACTCAACCTGCTCTTGGAATAATGCATGGGTGCCAACAATCATTTGCGCTTCCCCAGAGGCAATTTTTTCAAGAGTCGTTGCGCGCTCTTTACCTTTACTTTTGCCACCTAACCAAGCGACTTCAATTCCTAATTGATTAAACCATTGGCTAAAGTTGATGCCATGTTGCTCTGATAAAATCTCAGTAGGTGCCATTAAAGCTACTTGGTACCCTTCGCTTATCGCGGTCAGTGCACTGAGCGCTGCGACTAAGGTTTTACCAGAGCCTACATCGCCTTGCACTAAGCGCATCATTGGAAATGGGTGCTGCAAGTCACCTTTTATTTCTGCCACGACACGACTTTGTGCATTGGTTGGGCTAAAGGCTAAATTAGCTAAAAATTGCTGCTCAAGCTGATTATGAGGCTTTAATGCAACTGCTTTTACGGTTTGCCCTTTTTGCCGCAGCTTTAATAGGCTTAAGTTTTGGGCTAGTAACTCTTCAAAGACTAAACGTTGTTGGGCAGGGTGCATACCTTGCTCTAGAGCTGTTAAATCAATATCGTTTTGTGGGCGATGTAAGGTCATAAGTGCATCGGCTAAGCGCATTCCAGTTGGCTGAAACTGCTCTGGCAGTAGTTCTTCTACTGGGTATTTACGTAATAGAGCAAGCGCCTGATCGCTAAGTGCACGAATAGATAACTGCTTAAGACCTTCAGTAACTGGGTATACTGGTGTCAGCGTTGTGTTCGTTGGTTGCTCAGATGGGGTATCCGATAAGCTGTATTCTGGGTGTGTCATTTCAAAACCAACACGACCACGGCGGATCTCACCAAAGCAGCGAATGATTTTACCTGTACTTAAAGCGTTTTTTTGAGCCGCACTAAAGTTAAAAAACCTGAGTGTTAAACGGCCTGTACCATCATTGACTTGGCAAACCAGCATGCGTCTTTTACCAAAGGTGATTTGGCTGGTTTCAATCGTGGCTTCAACACTAACATGACTATGAGGTTGGAGTTCGCAGATTGGGTGAATGCGGGTGCGGTCTTCATAGCGGTGAGGCAAATGAAACAGCATGTCTTGCACCGTCTCAATATTTAGCTTAGCAAGACGCTCGGCCATTTTCGGGCCGACGCCTTTTAATTCTGTAATTGGGTATAACGCTAAGCTAGGATGACTCAAAGGTGACTCAAATTATTAATTAGTAGACTGTTTTTCAGTTTACTTGCACTCGTTAGTGGCTTCAAGCGGTTGCGTGTGTTTTAAAATGTTCCAGAACGTTTCATCAGCAACAATTTCACCACTTTCATCAAGCTCAGGGTAAGGCAGCTCTTTTTCACGGCATTGTTCAGCAATGATAGGGTGGCAGCCTTCAAACAAGATACGATGCTTAATTTTCGCATCAAGCATATCGCGGTTGTAAAGTCCGGCTTCTTCACGTTGGCGCTGTGCTTCAAATAAAATAAGTGCTGCTGCAACAGATACATTAAGAGATTGCACCATCCCTTGCATTGGGATGATGATGTTTTTATCAGCGTGAGCGAGGGCGCGCGGTGAAATACCGTCTCGTTCTTGGCCAACAATGACAGCTGTTGGTTTGGTGTAGTCGATTTCGCGAAAGTCGACTGCATCATCTGTTAAGTGAGTTGCTAAAATTTGTACTTCAGGGTTGTGAGCACGCATCATGGCAACGGCCTCATCGATATTACGATGTAAGTGGGTTTCTAGCCAGTTCTTACTACCGCCTGAGGTATTGTTGGTTAACCATTTTTGATTCTCTGGCCATACAGCATGTACGTGATGGCAGCCCGTTGCATCTGCTGTGCGGGCAATAGCAGATAAATTATGATGCTTGTGTACTTCTTCTAAACAAACCGTTAGGTCCGTTTGGCGGCGATCTAATACGCGCTTAACACGCTCAAAGCGAGTTGTATCCATAGTTGTGTGCTCGTTGACGGATTCTAATTGGCGCTGATTATACCCTAGGGAACAACAGCTCGGCTAATTGGGTTTTGTAGTGAAATCAGTGTTTCGGTTGATTGAATGGCTTCGATGGCTTGTATTTTGTTAATTAACACATCTTGTAGATGATCAATTGAGCGCGCCATCACTTTGATAAATATACTGTAATTACCTGTGGTGTAATAGGCTTCGACAACCTCTTCTAGCTCTTTTAAATGCAGTAAAGTTTGCGGGTAATCACGGGCATTATTGAGATTAATGCCAATAAAGCAGCAAACATCGTAACCAAGCTGCTTGGCATCAATACTGACTTGGGTACCTGTAATAATACCCGCTTGTTTCATCTTTTCGACCCTAACATGAATGGTGCCGGCACTTACAGCAAAGCGTTTAGCAAGTTCTGCATACGCTGTTCGGGCATTTTCCATTAAAGCGTTAAGGATGTTTTTATCGAGATTATCGATTTGATAATTTTCCATGGTATTTCTTAGTGTTAATTGTTGAATCAATAATTTTTATAGCATTATTTTTATGAATATTTCAATGTTAAGTTCTTTTTATTGCGGGTTATTGAAAATAATCTTTGTTTGGTTGAGGATTGCTTTAACAGGAGGAGCCAAGCAGCGGGTTTCTCTAATTAAGCAAGTAACAATAACTGGGAATGAGGCCAATTATTATGAGTTCACACTACCTGCAGCAACAGCAGCAAATTAGTAAAGTAAAACAGTTTTTTTCAAGCCAATTAGAACAACAATTAGGGTTAGTTGAAGTACAAGCGCCGATCTTGGCAAAAGTAGGCGATGGTATTCAAGATAACTTAAGCGGTACTGAAAATGCTGTATCGGTAGCAGTGAAAACAATTCCGGGTAGCCAATTTGAAGTGGTCCACTCTTTAGCAAAGTGGAAACGTAAGACCTTGGCTGATTACGATTTTTCGGTAGGTGAAGGACTTTATACGCATATGAAAGCGCTTCGCCCTGATGAAGAATCTTTAAGCCCAATCCACTCGGTGTATGTTGACCAATGGGATTGGGAAAAAGTGATTTGCGAGAGTACAGAGCGTACCTTAGACAAACTAAAAGAAACCGTAACATCGCTTTATCAGGCGATTAAAGCAACCGAACGCTTTGTGGCTAGTGAGTTTGATTTAACCTCGTTTTTGCCCGAGCAAATCACCTTTGTACACAGTGAACAGCTACGTCAGATGTATCCTGACTTTACAGCGAAACAACGTGAAAAAGCGGTCGCACAAGAATACGGTGCGGTATTTTTAATTGGTATAGGCGGCACACTTGCCGATGGTAAAATTCATGACGTACGAGCGCCAGATTATGACGATTGGTCAACACAAACCTGTAGTAAATTTGCAGGCTTAAACGGTGATATTTTAGTTTGGAACCCAGTGCTTGAAGATGCATTTGAAGTCTCTTCAATGGGGATTCGAGTAAGTCCTGATGCCTTAGCTACTCAATTAGCGATTACAGGCGACCAAGCTCGTTTAGAGTTTGATTGGCATAAACAGCTACTCGCGAAGAAGTTTCCGCAAACGATAGGTGGTGGTATTGGTCAATCACGACTCGCTATGTTGCTGTTACAAAAACAGCATATCGGGCAAGTACAAGTAGGTGTTTGGCCTGAGCAGCTAAAACAGCAAGTGGAAGGAATTCTTTAAATTAAGATTTAAAGACCCTGGTAAAAAGAGGCTTTAACTTAAAGCCTCTTTTTTATTAACTAGTTTTAAACTCAACCTCGACCTTGTTTTCTTCGAGCTTCACTTTGCAAGGTGGATATTGGCGGTTAGTTAAAAGTACTTTTTCGAAAATATGAATTTCGACGCCGGAGTGTAGTTTTTTATTAACTACTAACTGCGCATCTTCCAGTAAATCATGCAAATGATGCTCTAAGCTTGATAGCTTTTTCTCAAGAGTTTCAGCTTGCTCGCAATAGTGCATTTGTGTGGCACCAATTTTTGCGAGTAATTGCTTTTTCTTTTCGGCATCTTTTACTTGATCTGCCTTTTCAATAGCAGTTTGTAAGGTATCAAGTTGCGCATCTGTTTGTGCTAAGTCTTTTAAGCACTGATCTGTTTGCGCGGTTACATCAGCACCTGAAGCGGCTAAGTTAATCACCATTTTAGCACCCGATTCATTGCCAATTTCGCCAGCAATAATCATTTGTGCATCTAAGATTTCTCCGCCGAATAGCTTGCCTTGCGGATTATCTTCTTGGCCTATTTGCAACAGCTTAGTGGCTTTCATCGTACAATGGCTGGCTTGGCGCTCAATGAGAATATTATTGGCTTCAAGATAGCAGTATTGACCATGTGATAAGTGAATGTCACCTTGGCTGATGATATTACATGATAACTTTTTATCTTCGAGCTGGTGGCCAATCACGCCTTGTTTTATGGTGATATCGCCAGCCGCTGATAAATGACCAGACTCTACAGTACCCATAACAGTTATATCGCCTTTGGCATTAATACGCATGCCTGGTTCAACGTTATGAGTAACAATGACGCTGCCTTCAAAGTCTACGTGACCACTTTTTACGTTTACATCGGCAATAGTAAAAATATCATCAACACGCATGCCATTGGCAATATCAACAGGGACACCGGCAATGACAGAAATGAGTTCAAGTGGATTATTTTTAGATATTTCGGTACCTTCACCAGCAACTAATGTACTGCTCTCACCTGGTTTGGCTGGCAGTACATCACCGGTGACAGTAAAGCCTTCTTTACCAGGAGTTGCCGGAATTTGTTTAACTAGTAATACGCCAGGCTCTACGCTCGCTAATTTACCAAAGTCACGCATATCGGCAGTGCCATCCTCTCGTAGCTTTGGTTTTTTTAGGCGATCTTTTAAGGTCTCAACTTGTGGTACAAATTTGGATGGTTGACCATCAATAGGCAAGCGACCTTTCGCTAGCACCCCTTTAGCTACTTCTCCTGCGGGTAATTCAAATTGCTTCTGTAGTAATTGCTCTAAAAAGGTTTGTTTGTAACCTCGGGCTACCCCAGCTTTGATAAGCTCTTTCTTCGCTTCTTCAAGGCTCATTACTTTACCGCCTTCAGCGACGGTTAGCTCGCCTGTAGCCAGCATTTTATCATCGCTCAAAGTTACAACTAAGCTTGCATCATGTTTAGAAGCGACCACAAGCATGCGCTCATTAGAGTCACTTTTGAAGAAATTATTGATAGCTTCATGATCCACTCTGCATTCACAAAATGGTGACTTTTCTAATGCTTCGATAATAAACGCAGCACTAGGAGGCGAGTTTTCATGAACATCTAATAAAACGTTGCCGTTGTGAGCGAGCTTAAACACTTGTAATCCTTTTTTACTACTCTAGCTAAAGGTTTTATTAATTATAACAACAGAGTGCTAGAGAATTGCTTATGAGTCAAGAATTTCGGATGAGGAAAGTGGTAAGTTTTTCTAAAATAGCGCCAGCAACATTGCGTTGCTGGCAAGGAGCTATTAGTTTGTTGACGGTAGCTCCATGATACCGTCAATCTCAACTTGAACGCCTTTTGGTAACGCACGTACGCCAATTGCTGCGCGAGCAGGGTATGGCTGCTTAAAGTACTGACTCATTACTTCGTTAACGATAGCGAAGTTAGATAAGTCAGTTAAAAAGATATTTACTTTCACCATGTCTTGAATTTGACCGCCAGCAGCTTGGCAAACAGCTGTTAGGTTTTTGAATACTTGGTGGGTTTGTTCAGTAAAATCTTCAGAGATAACTTCCATTGTTTCTGGTACAAGTGGAATTTGACCTGATAAATAAACAGCCGTGCCTACTTTAACAGCTTGACTATAAGTACCGATAGCAGCAGGTGCATTATCAGTAGAAATAAAAGATTTGTTCATGATTATCCTTGTTACTTTTTACGATAGACTCTTTGCACATCAGGCATAACGCGAATGCGGCGCATAATATTAGCAACATGAACGCGGTTTTTTACCGTGATGCCTAAATCTATCATGTATAAATTACTTTCTTTTTCGTCAGTCGCTATCTCAACAATGTTGGCTTGGGTTGAGGCAACAACATTGGTTAATTTAGCTAGCGCCCCTTGGTGGTTGATAATCTCAATACGAAGGGCTGCAATATATTCTTTCTCTGGGTTATCGTCCCATTTTACAACCAGGTATTTTGAGCGCTCTTTTTCCCAACCACGAATATTTTTACATTCTTGGCGGTGGACAGTAAGGCCTTTACCTTGGCTAATATAAGCTGTTATAGCGTCGCCAGGCACTGGGCGGCAGCATTTAGAGTAGTTAACCAACATGCCTTCAGTGCCGATGATGGTTGCTTTTGCTTTTTGCGCTAGGTCATCAAGATCGCCGGCATCAACTTGCATCAAGCGTTTCGCTATCAGCACACTCATTAAGTTACCAGAACCAATTTCAACTAATAGCTCAAGCACTGTATTTAGTTCATGCTCTTGAAGTACTCGGCGAATGTTTTCATCTGGAATATCATCCAGTTTGGTTTCACCTAGAGCTGAGTCGAGTAAACGTCTACCGAGCAACATTGCTTCTTCATGCTGCTGACTCTTCAGGTAATTGCGAATACCTAAACGCGCTTTACCTGTAACAACAAAGTTTAACCAAGTTGCATTCGGGTGTGCGCCTGAGCTGGTGATGATTTCGACCGTTTGTCCTGTATCAAGAGGCTTGCTCAGAGGGTGAGGTTTACGATTAACACGTGCACCCACACAAGTATTACCAACATCAGTATGCACTGCGTACGCAAAGTCGACAGCTGTTGCGCCCATAGGGAGCTCAACTATACGGCCATCTGGCGTGAATACATAAATCTCTTCAGGGAACAGCTCTGTTTTAACGTTTTCAACAAACTCAAAAGATGAGCCTGCACTTTGTTGAAGTTCCAATAAGCTTTGCATCCATTGGCGAGCACGCTGCTGTGCTGTATTACCTGCATTATCACCGGCTTTTTTATACATCCAGTGAGCAGCAACCCCTTTGTCTGCCATGTGATCCATATCGTGGGTACGGATTTGAATCTCTACAGGAATACCATGAGGGCCAACTAGTGAGGTATGAAGTGACTGATAGCCATTAGTTTTTGGTACTGCAATATAATCTTTAAAACGGGTTTCGATTGGCTTGTAAAGGTTATGAGCAACACCTAATACGCGGTAACAGGTATCCATATTATCAACATTGATACGGAATGCGTAGATATCCATTACTTCGTTAAACGACAGCTCTTTATTGAGCATTTTCTTATAAATACTATATAGGTGTTTTTCACGGCCAGATATAGTCGCTTCGATGCCAGATTCTTCTAAGCGCGCTTCAATTTCAGTTTTAATATTACTGATAACTTCTTTTCGGTTACCACGTGCTTTGACGACTTCTGATCTTAATGCGCGATGACGCATAGGGTAAAGGGCTTGAAAACCTAAATCTTCTAATTCATTTTTAATATCATGAATACCTAGGCGGTTCGCAATTGGTGCATAAATCTCTAGCGTTTCACGGGCAATTCGGCGGCGTTTATCTGGACGCAGCGCGCCTAAGGTGCGCATGTTATGGGTTCTATCAGCCAGTTTTATTAAGATCACGCGAATATCTTGGGTCATCGCCATGATCATTTTTCGATAGTTTTCGGCTTGGAATTCTTTTTTATCTTTAAAGCTAAGTTTATCTAGCTTACTCACCCCTTCAACAAGCTCAGCAACTGTGTCGCCAAAAATTTCAGCTAAGTCTTGTTGGCTAAAGTCGGTGTCTTCAATCACGTCATGCATCAGGGCAGCCATCAGCGTTTCGTGATCTAGGTGCATGCCAGCGAGTACTTGTGTCACTTCGACAGGGTGGGTGATATAAGGCTCGCCACTTGAGCGAGTTTGGCCTTCGTGGGCTTCGCGAGCTACCACGTATGCTTTTTGTACCAGCTCAATCTCTGCTGGTGGTAAGTATTCGGATATTTTCTTTTTGAGGCCTTCGAATAGATACAAAGTCACACTCCAATGCGCAAATGAAGTAAATCGGTAACGGTATGAATAGAATATACGATGAAAAGAAGGGCTTGCCAACGGCTAGTGTAGAAATACTAGCCGTATAGCTAAATCAAAGCGGGGAGCTTGATTACTGGTTGCCACCTACGATAGCAGCCACAGCAGCCATTTCTGCTGCTTCTTGATGTTGTTGTTCTTCACGATCAATTAAGTCCATAGAAGAGCTATCAACTAGCCCTTTCTCAATTTCACGTAAAGCAATAACCGTTGGTTTGTCATTTTCAGCATCAACGAGTGGATCTTTACCACCAACCGCGATTTGGCGGGCACGACGAGCCGCAACTAAAATTAAGTCAAAACGATTACCAATTGCATCTACTGCATCTTCAACAGTTACGCGAGCCATCTCAGCACTCCAAATAAATTCTTAAGCAAAGGCGTAGTTTACTGTACCAAGTTAAATTCGCCAATAGCTTGTGGTTAATTTTTATCTTATTCTTAAAAGTATTATTTAAGTAAGTTCTCTAATAACGCCTGATGGCGCACAGTTTGGCTTTTTAACGATAAACGTTTAGCCATGACAATGGTTTCGATTTCAGCAAGCGCAGTATCAAAGTCATCGTTCACAACAACATAGTCATACTCATTATAGTGTGATGTTTCTGATTGTGCTTTCGCCATTCTTCCTGCGATTACCTCAGCAGAGTCTTGACCACGGTTATTTAAACGTGATTCTAGTTCTTCTTTTGATGGTGGAAGAATGAAGATAGTCTCAACATCATCTACTAATTTACGAATTTGCTGAGCACCTTGCCAATCAATATCTAAAAATACATCAATACCTGCAGCAAGTTGGCTTTCGATTGCTTGCTTAGACGTACCATAGTAGTTATCAAAAACTTGCGCCCATTCAAAAAAGTCATTTTTCTCAATTAGCGCTTTGAAGTCATCCACAGAAACAAAATGATAGTGCACACCGTTTTCTTCACCCGGACGAGGTGAGCGAGTGGTGTGCGAAACCGATACTTTCATATCGCCGTGTTTCTTTAATAAAGCACCAATTAAGCTTGATTTACCAGCCCCTGATGGAGCTGACAAGATAAATAAATTTCCGCGAGTTTGCGCCATGATTTGTCTCTAATAAAAAATAAACAGGCTCGGACTATCACTAATCCAAGCCTTTAATTCATCTATTGTACTTTATTTCGCTAAAAGTGCTCAAGTTTGCCTGCTTTTAGCCTCATGAAAAAAAGACCCAGCAGGTGCTGGGTCTTATAAAAAGCTATATCACGCGTTTATTCTATATTCTGAATTTGTTCGCGCATCTGCTCAATTAACACTTTTAGTTCTACCGCAGCGTTTGTGATGTCACTGTTGATAGATTTTGATGCTAACGTGTTTGCTTCACGATTAAACTCTTGCATCATAAAATCTAGGCGTCGACCACATGCGCCGCCTTTAGTTAAGATTTTTTTGGTTTCTTTAACATGCGACTTTAATCGGTCAAGTTCTTCAGCAACATCTTGTTTTTGTGCAAGGTAAATAAGTTCTTGCTCAAGGCGAGATTCGTCGATGTCTGTTTTTAGTTCTTCAAGCTTTAGGTTTAGTTTTTCACGTTGCCATTTAGCGATTTCTGGTAAGTGGCTTTCAACAATAGCAACCTGCTCTAAAATTGCATCAAGGCGAGTCGCAATCATTTCTTGTAAGTTCGCACCTTCATCGCCGCGAGCTTGTTTGAAATCTTCAATGACTTCATCGAACCCAGCAATCAGTGCTGTATTTACGCTATCCATATCTAGCTCTTCGGCTTCCATAACGCCAGGCCAACGTAAAATATCAACAGGGTTGATGTCACCATTGCTTTGGTTTTGCACCCATTGTGCGCTTTTAATTAATTGCTCTGCGAGTGATTCGTTAATCGTTAACTCACCAACATGCGCTGGATTTGCAGCAAACTTTAAGAAAACTTCAACTTTACCGCGCTGTAAATGTTTACGTAAACGCTCTCGAATAACTGGCTCCATGCCACGAAATTGCTCAGGTGCGCGGATAAAAGTCTCAAGGTAACGTTGGTTAACTGAACGAATTTCCCAAGTGCCAGTGCCCCATTCGCCTTTAATTTCGCGGCGCGCATAAGCTGTCATGCTGTGGATCATGGATGATTTCCTAGTGTTATTGAATTTACAAAGTTGACTGATTATACCGAATCAGCTTTTAACCTCTAGCGTAAATTTTCTGAAATGTGTTTTTCTGATGTAGTTAATTATGTAAATGAACATGGCATCTAGCACCACATCGACTTATAATGTGGCAAATTCAGAATTAAGGGGATCGTTAATGCGTCCAAGCGAAAGAACACCTAACCAAATTAGACCGGTTACATTTACACGTAATTACACTATGCATGCTGAAGGTTCAGTATTAGTAGAGTTTGGTAACACTAAAGTTTTGTGTACAGCAACTGTTGAAGCAGGTGTACCACGCTTTATGAAAGGCCAAGGTAAAGGTTGGGTTACGGCTGAATATGGTATGTTACCTCGTTCAACACATACTCGTAATGGTCGTGAGGCAGCGCGCGGTAAGCAGGGCGGTCGTACTATGGAAATTCAACGCTTAATCGCACGTGCACTGCGTGCAGCGGTTGACTTAAAAGCGTTAGGCGAAAATACCATTACTATCGATTGTGATGTGATTCAAGCTGATGGTGGTACGCGCACAGCATCAATCAGTGGCGCGTGCGTTGCATTAGTTGATGCGCTAACTTATATGCGTAGTAAAGGTATGATCAATTCAAACCCACTTAAGCATATGATTGCTGCAATCTCTGTAGGTGTATATAAAGGCCAGCCAATTAGTGACCTTGAGTATCTAGAAGATTCTGAAGCCGAAACAGATATGAACGTGATTTTGACTGAAACTGGCAAAATCATCGAAATCCAAGGTACAGCTGAAGGCGAACCTTTCTCATTCGAGGAACTAGATGAGCTACTTACATTAGCTAAGCACTCAATTCGTGAAATTATCGACGTTCAAAAGCAAGCATTAGCATAATAAAGAAGTAGGTTTATTAGTTATGAAAGATTATCAAAAAGAGTTTATTGAATTCGCACTTGAAAAGCAGGTGCTTAAGTTTGGTGAGTTTACTTTAAAGTCTGGTCGCACTAGTCCTTATTTCTTCAACGCTGGTTTATTTAATACAGGTCGTGACCTTGCACGTTTAGGTCGCTTCTATGCAGCTGCACTTGAAGATGCAGGTATTGATTACGATGTGTTATTTGGCCCTGCTTATAAAGGTATTCCAATTGCGACGACTACAGCCGTGGCTTTAGCTGATCACCACGACAAAGATGTACCTTACTGTTTCAACCGTAAAGAGAAAAAAGCACACGGTGAAGGTGGCACATTAGTTGGTTCTGAACTTAAAGGTAAGATCATGTTAGTCGATGATGTGATCACTGCGGGTACAGCTATTCGTGAGTCTATGGAAATTATTGCAGATAATGGTGCAGACTTAAGTGGTGTTTTAATTGCACTTGACCGTCAAGAGAAAGGTAAAGCTGAGTTATCTGCTATTCAAGAAGTAGAGCGTGACTTCGGCACTAAAGTTATCTCGATAGTAAAACTAGCTGACTTAATTAGTTACCTAGAAGCGAAAGGCACAATGGATGAGCATTTAGCCGCAGTAAAAGCATACCGTGATCAATACGGCATTGCATAACAGCTAAAAACGCAAATTATATAAAAAGCCCTGCTATGTTGCTGGGCTTTTTTGTTTATGGACATTTGTGCTTTTATAGCCTTAAATACGGCTAAAAAGTTACTGAAGCGTTAATAAAGTTTCTCTTTTGTGCTGTTTAGATTAAAAAGAACTCAAAAGGTGGTTTTTTTAAAGTTTTCTTAAAAAAGTGCTTGCGTTAATTCGCCGTATCCCTATAATGCGCATCCACCGACACGGCGGACTGCTTACAAAAAAGCAAAACGACGAGTTGGTTGAGTCAAGTAAGACTGAGTTTTGAAAAAATAAACTTTTCTCAAAATTAAGTGTTGACAAAAATAAC
>NZ_JAATOU010000026.1:0-51990 GCF_011806445.1 Pseudoalteromonas sp. HF66 | reverse complement strand
TACTTCTTAAAAGGGACTGCCATTGTTGCAAAGTAACGCCTTGATATTAAGCACCTGTGAAACGCTGAATTCTGCATCTTGAGGTGGCTTGGGTATGCACTGCTTCTTGCCCTGCTACAAATAAGGTTTGAAAGCAGGGCTTGAATAAGTTACTAAGCCATTGTCTGACTTACCAATTAAATAAACTGGAAGATCATGCTGCTCAGCGTATTGCTGCGCACGTTCCATGCCCATCACAGTAAGCGCTGTCGCTAAGCCATCAGCAGTCATCGCTGATGGGTGCAAAACTGTAACAGATACCAAATCATGGCGACTAGGCATACCTGTTTCTGGGTCAATTAGATGACTATACGTAACACCATCCATTTCGTAAAAAATGCGGTAATCACCTGATGTTGCAATACCATTGGTACCAGGCTCAATCACTTTATGCACTTTACGAACGCCAGGCTCAGCATCAGGCTGCTCAATAGCGATTTTCCAAGTGATGTTGTCTGGCTTAATACCCGATACACGCAACTCGCCACCAATTTCTACCATATAATTTTTCAAGCCATGACTTTCTATCACTTGTGCGACTCTATCGATACCATAGCCTTTTGCGGTTGCAGAAAACGAGAGTTCTAAACCATCAATTGTTTTCATTAAACCCGCATCAGTAAGTTTAAGCTTATCAACTCCTATCTTTGCAACCATTGCTGCCAAAGCTTCATCGCTTGGGCGTTTAGTCGGCTTTTTATCTGGGCCAAAGCCCCATAAATCAATAAGTGGTCCCATAGTGACATCTAAGGTTTTCGTTGATTCACCAAGGCGGATTGATTCAGCTACTACGTTTCTGAAATCAGCGCTAATTGGCATCACCTGCCCCGCAGGTAAATTGTTAAACTGATTAATTTCTGAATCTGGAATGTATGTCGACATTGACTGATTTACGTCTTTAAGCACTTGCTTAATCTCAGGATGTAAATCAACACCTGCAACCTTTGAAGACTCTGCAAACACCTTAATGTGATAAGTGGTGCCCATTGTCTTACCTTCAAAATAAAGCTCTTCTGCCTTATCTGCTTGGCTGCAGCCAGCCATGAGTAAAGTCATAGTTAATAGAAAAAAGGCCATCAAGCCTTGGCGATAAAACACTCTATTCATAGCATTCACCTTTTAGATACCACAGGGTTAGGTATAGAAATAAAAAAGCCTCGTAACACTATGTGCTACGAGGCCTGTATTCTAACCAAAACTTATTGTTTTGTGTATGGTGTTAGCCACCGAAGTCATCTAATAAGATGTTTTCGTCTTCTACACCAAGATCTTTAAGCATGTTGATAACAGCCGCGTTCATCATTGGAGGACCACACATGTAGAACTCACAATCTTCCGGCGCTTCATGATCTTTCAAGTAGTTTTCATAAAGTACGTTATGGATGAAGCCTGTATAACCTTCCCAGTTATCTTCTGGTTGTGGATCAGACAGTGCTGTGTGCCATACAAAGTTATCGTTTTCTGCAGCTAAGCCGTCGAAATCTTCTACGTAGAACATTTCACGCTTAGAACGCGCACCATACCAGAAGCTCATCTTACGCTTAGATTGTAAACGCTTAAGTTGGTCAAAGATATGTGAACGCATTGGTGCCATACCTGCACCACCACCTACGAATACCATTTCTGCATCAGTATCTTTCGCGAAGAACTCACCGAATGGGCCAGAAATAGTCACTTTATCACCTTCTTTTAGTGACCAAATGTACGAAGACATTTTACCACATGGAAGGCTTAGGTCTCTTGGCGGCGGCGTAGCGATACGCACGTTAAGCATGATGATGCCTTCTTCTTCTGGGTAGTTAGCCATTGAGTATGCACGAATTGTTTCGTCGTCTACTTTAGACTCCAGATCGAAGAAACCGAAGTGGTTCCAGTCGCCACGATACTCTTCTGGAATATCGAAGTCAGCGTATTTAACGTGGTGTGCTGGCGCTTCAATTTGAATATAACCACCGGCACGGAACGGTACTGACTCGCCATCAGGAATTTGTAACTTAAGCTCCTTGATGAAAGTTGCTTTGTTATCGTTAGAGATAACCGTACAGTCCCACTTTTTAACACCGAAAATTGACTCTTCAAGCTCAATTTCCATGTCGTTCTTAACATTTACCTGACACGCTAAACGGCAGCCTTCACGAGCTTCACCTTTAGAGATGTGATCAAGTTCTGTTGGTAGGATATCGCCGCCACCTTCTTTGATGTGAACACGACACTGACCACAAGAGCCACCGCCACCACATGCAGATGAAACGAAGATACCTGAATCAGCTAGCGCACCTAATAGCTTGCTACCTGCAGATGTTTTAATAGCTTTTTCTGGGTCGCCATTAATTCCGATGATGATATCGCCGCTTGCTACTAATTTAGATTTAGCACCAATGATAACTAAAACTAAAATAACAACGATAGCGATGAAAACACCAACGCCTAAGAAAATCTCATTCATGATTTATCCTCGCTACCTATTAAAGTGAAATACCAGAGAATGACATAAAGCCAAGACCCATCAGACCAACAGTGATGAAAGTAATACCTAAACCACGTAAGCCATCAGGAACGTCTGAGTACTTCATTTTTTCACGGATACCAGCAAGTAAAGTAATTGCTAGTGCCCAGCCCACACCTGAACCGATACCATAAACAACAGACTCGCCGAAGTTATAGTTACGCTCAACCATGAAAGATACCGCACCGAAGATCGCACAGTTAACTGTGATCAATGGTAGGAAGATACCTAACGCGTTATAAAGTGCAGGGAAGAACTTATCTAATGCCATTTCAAGAATTTGTACAAGTGCTGCAATAACACCGATGAAAGTCAAGAAACGTAAGAAGCTAAGGTCTGCCTCTGGGTAGCCAAGCCACTCTAATGCACCTGGTGCAAGAACAGCATGATAAACCAAGTTATTTACAGGTACTGAGATACCTAGTACCACGATAACTGCCACACCTAGGCCGATTGATGTTGTTACTTTCTTCGATACTGCAAGGAAAGTACACATACCTAGGAAGAAGGCTAAAGCTAAGTTTTCAATGAAAACCGCTTTTACAAATAAACTAATATAATGTTCCACTGCTCGCCCCTTACGCTTTTGCTTCTACTTGGTCTTTCTTAAAGGTACGAAGTACCCAGATGAATAAACCAATAATGAAGAATGCACTCGGTGGTAAAATCAATAGACCCATTGGTTGATACCAGCCACCATTTTGTACAAGTGGAATAATATCAACACCGAATAGTGAACCTTTACCGAATAACTCACGGATGAAACCAACAGTTAATAGTACTACTGAGTAGCCTAAACCGTTACCGATACCGTCTAGGAAAGACATTAACGGTGGTGACTTCATTGCGTATGCTTCAGCACGACCCATTACGATACAGTTTGTAATGATTAGACCAACGAATACTGAAAGCTCTTTAGCTGTTGCATAAGAGAACGCTTGCAGTACTTGGTCAACAACGATTACAAGTGATGCGATGATCGTCATTTGCACGATGATACGTACAGATGATGGGATGTGATTACGAATTGACGAAATAAACAAGCTAGAAAACGCTGTTACTAGTGTCAATGCGATTGACATGATTAGTGCATTTTTTAAGCTTGATGTTACCGCTAGCGCAGAACAAATACCTAGTACTTGTAATGCGATCGGGTTATTTGCGAATACCGGGCCAAATAGGACCGACTTCATTTCTTTAGTATCAGCCATTATTTCAACGCTCCTTCACGTACTTTCGCAAGGAATGGACCAAAGCCATGCTCGCCAGTCCAGAAGTCAACTGTGTGATCAACACCGTTTGAAGTTAATGTTGCACCAGAAAGACCATCGATTTGATGTTCATTCTTTGCACCGCTCTTCATGATATTGATTGGTAACTCTTTACCTTGCCATTTAGCAGTCCATTGTGGATTTTGGATTTCACCACCTAGACCTGGCGTTTCGTTGTGCTTGAAGAAGTTGATGTTTTTAACTGTTTCACCATCGCTTTCAAGCGCTAAGAAGCCGTACATTACACCCCAAAGGCCATAACCTTGGATTGGTAGAATGATTGCATCTGTAGAACCATCAGGTTTCTTCGAAATATAAACAGGTGAATTTTTTGTCATACGCTGAATACCAGCGATGTCTTTAATTCCTTCTGCTTTCAACGCAAAGCTACGAGCTTGGTCGAATTTTGTTTTCTCGAAGTCAAATGAGTTAGGATCAGCACCTTCAACAAACTCACCTGTGTTCATGTCTACAACACGAGCTTCAATTTTTGAGTTAAAGGTATCTGACACAGTACCTGATACTTCAATGCCTGCAGCCGCTAAGATATTACGTTGAATATCTTGTGTTTTGTTAGCTTGCTGTAAAGGACGAAGCTGAACTGAAGCAAACGATACGATGATTGCACACACTAAACAAAGTGCAACAACAACGGTTAGCGTTTTGCCGATTGATTCGTTATTACTAGACATTACGTGCCAACCTCCGCTTGATATTAGCTTGCACTACAAAGTGATCGAATAATGGTGCAAATAAGTTAGCAAATAAGATTGCTAGCATCATACCTTCTGGGAATGCCGGGTTAACAACACGGATCATTACAACCATAAAGCCGATTAACGCACCGTAAGCGAACTTACCTTTGTCTGTGAATGATGCAGATACTGGGTCTGTTGCCATGAAGAACATACCAAATGCAAAACCACCAAGAACTAAGTGCCAGTGCCAAGGCATAGCAAATACTGCGTTAGTTTCAGAACCAACTGTATTTAGTAAGAATGCCGTTGCAACCATACCTAGGAATACACCTAGAACGATACGCCAAGAAGCGATACGCACATAAATTAGGAATAAACCACCGATTAATAGTGCTAGTGTTGAAGTTTCACCTACAGAACCTTGAATGAAACCGTAGAACGCATTCCACCATAGTTCCATGTTGCTGTAATCAAGTGAACCAACCACTGCTTGACCTAGCATAGTCGCACCAGAGAATGAATCTACGGCTGTCCATACTGTGTCACCTGAAATTTGCGCTGGGTATGCGAAGAATAAGAACGCACGACCGGCAAGAGCAGGGTTAAGGAAGTTACGACCTGTACCACCAAAGATTTCTTTAGCGATTACAACACCAAACGTAATACCTAGTGCAACTTGCCATAAAGGAATCGTTGCAGGCAGGATTAGTGCGAATAGTACAGATGTTACGAAGAAACCTTCATTTACTTCGTGCTTACGCACTGAAGCAAATAGTACTTCCCAGAAACCACCTACAGCAAACGTTACTGCGTAGATAGGTAGGAAGAAGCAGGCACCGTAAAACATTTTCGCGCCCCAACCAGAGTCAGCAGTTAATTCACCACCGAATAATTGGAACAGACCAACTTGCCATGTGTTTGCTAGTTCAAAACCTTGCGCTAAAGCACCTGCAGCCTGATGGCCGATGTTGAACATACCAAAAAACATTGCAGGGAACGTCGCCATCCACACTAAAATCATCATACGTTTTAGGTCGATGTTATCACGAACGTGTGTTTTGCCTTTATTTACGTAACCTGGCGTGTAGAAAATAGTCGCAGCTGCTTCGTAAAGCGCATACCATTTTTCGTGTTTACCACCCGGTTCAAAATGCGGCTCAATATCTTCTAGAAATTTCTTTAAACCCATCTCTCTAGCCTTCCTTCTCGATCGTAGTCAAGCAATCGCGTAGGATTGAACCGTACTCGTATTTACCTGGACAAACGAAGGTACATAATGCTAAATCTTCTTCATCAAGCTCTAGCGCACCTAACGAAATTGCACCATCAAGATCACGTGCGATTAGATCACGTAATAATAGTGTAGGTAGGATGTCTAAAGGCATAACACGCTCATAGCTACCAATTGGAACCATGGCACGCTTCGAACCACCTGTTGAAGTCGTCATGTTAAATAGACGGCTAGGAGCAAGGTGAGATAAGAAGGTACGTGTTACTGAGAACTTGTTAGCACCTGGTGCAATCCAACCGAACAGCTCTTTTTCGCGACCTTCAAGTAATACAGATACTTGAACATGGTAACGACCTAAGAACGCGTGTGGACCTTGAGAAATAGCGCCAGATAATACAGAACCAGAAATTACACGGTTATCACCGTCTTCTAATTCGCCAGCAACTAAATCATCTAAAGATGCACCTAACTGAGTTTTCACTAAGCGTGGGTTTTTAACACGAGGACCTGCAAGAGAAACTACACGGTCTGTGAAAATTTCACCTGTTAGGAATAAATTACCAAACGCAATTACGTCTTGGTAACCTAAGTGCCAAACCTGCTTGCTTGCAGAAACTGGGTCTAAGTTATGAATGTGTGTACCAACAAGACCAGCCGGATGCTTGCCACCAAACTCATGTACTTCTACTTGAGGGATTGATGAACTAGGCACTTGGCTACCAGCTTGTTTACAAACAAATACTTTACCGTCAGTTAAACGAGACACCACAGCTAAACCAGCTTCAAATGCTTGAGTATTCTCAGCAATGATTACTGCAGGATCTGCAGCTAGCGGGTTAGTGTCGATAGCCGTAACAAAGATAGAGCTAGGATTTGCATCCAAAGCAGCTACTCTGCTAAATGGGCGAGCACGAAGTGCTGTCCATTGACCTGACTGAACTAGTACTTCTTTAACTTTTTCACGGTCTAAGCTCGAAAGCTCGTCGGCCTTGAAAGAGTCAAAGGTGATTTGCTCACTGCCATTAACTTCAATAACAACAGATTGCAGCACACGTTTAGCACCACGATTAATTTCTTTTACTACCCCAGAAGCTGGTGCAGTAAATAAGACGCCTGGGTTCTTTTTGTCTTCAAAAAGTACCTGGCCTTTTTTGACTTGGTCATCCACGCGAACATGCATGGTTGGACGCATACCAATATATTCTTCACCTAGCACAGCTACACGTTTGACGGCAGAACCATCATGAATAACTTGCTGAGGTGCGCCCTCTATCGGTAAATCCAGACCTTTTTTTATGTTGATCATACGCACTTGCATTACATTAACGGAAAGAAACTGAAAAATCGTACCAACCACGTCGCCATTTGATATGCTCAAGTTAAACTCTAAATATCAAAGAATAGCCTGTTTAACACCCCAAACAAGCAACGCAGTAAACTCCTCACATATATTGCCCGAATTTTAACATCAATCAGGGTGACTATGCGAGAGCAAATATGAAATTTATACGACAGATACGGTTATTTAGACTACAAAAACCATTTGAATAAAATTCAATATAGACCAAAGTGCTATTGATGGTGTTTTATTTTCACCCAGAAACAAAAAAGTCGCTTAAAAAAGCGACTTTTCAAAATCAGTTTGTTTAGCAATTAATCGATTAGTTGTGAAATCGCAACATCAGGATTCACATCTTGCTCGTAATCTACACTGTCGATACCAAAACCGAATAAACGTAAAAACTCATTGTGGTAACCCACGTAATCCGTTAATTCGTCGATTGTATCTGTATCTACTGTATCCCAAACATGTTGTACACGAGCTTGAACATCATCTTCTAACTCTTTGTAGTTTTGGAATAAATGACCACCTTCGTCAAAACGTGGCGTTTCACCGTAAAGGTTCTCAGTAAATAGCGAATGAATTTGCTCAATGGTACCTTCGTATGTGCCGTCTGCTTTCATTACTTTGAATAAAGCAGAGATATATAAAGGCATAATTGGAATTGCTGAGCTTGCTTGTGTCACAACCGCATTTAATGAAGAAACATACGCTTCGCCATTTAAGTCTTTTGTAGACTCTTTGATTGCTTGTGTTGCACGGTCAAGATCTTCTTTCGCTTTACCAATTGTCGCATGACCGTAAATTGGCCATGTTAACTCTTTACCGATATAAGTGTAAGCTGTTGTTTTAAAATTATCAGCAAGAACATCTGCTTCTTTAAGCGCGTCAATCCACATTTCCCAATCTTCACCGCCCATTACTTTAATTGTATTGTCGATGTCTTCTTGGCTTGCCGCTTCAACGGTTACTTCATCAATCACGCGCTTTGAAGTATTTAAGTTCTTCGTTGTGATATCAGAGCCGATTGGCTTAAGTGTTGATGAGTAAGTTTCACCTGTATTTGGATCAGTACGACGAGGTGACGCAAGGCTGTAGATAACTAAATCAATTTTACCTAAATCAGCTTTGATTGTATCAATTGCTTTTTGCTTAATTTCGTTAGAAAACGCATCACCATTGATATTCTTAGACCATAAACCGGCTTCTTCAGCAGCTGCTTGGAATGCCGCAGTGTTGTACCAACCTGCAGAACCTGTTTTGCGTTCGCTACCTTCTTTTTCAAAGAAAATACCTAGCGTTTTAGCACCGCCACCAAATGCAGCTGTGATACGTGATGCTAGGCCGTAACCTGTAGACGCACCAATCACTAATACATTTTTAGGTGCATTGCTTAGTGGTCCTTGCGCTTTCACATAATTAATTTGTTCTTGTACGTGCTCAGCACACCCTACTGGATGCGCGTTAGTGCAGATAAATCCACGAATTTTCGGCTTAATGACCATTGATCATCCTATATCTATCACAATAAAAATTAGCGCTAGTTTAAAGGCTAATAGTTAAAATACAGGTCTGATCAGTAAAAATTTTTCAGACCCACTTAAATCTTTCGAGCTTAAAATACCCAAGTAACAAGCTAGTTACAGTGACTGTCCATCTAATTTTAGGTGACTGTCCTGCTAATTTAATCGAACTTTGAGCCACCTAAGCATTTCGGTGACTCAGGTGCCTGTCCATGTTGTTCACTGAACTCTTCTGGAGTAAAAGTGTGAATTGCTAATGCATGAATATGGTTTGCTAATTCATCTTTTAATAGCTCATTTATTTGACGATGACGGGCAAGCAAAAGTTTACCAGCAAACTCTTCACTCACAACAACCACTTTAAAGTGCGATTCGGTTCCACGGCTATGCATATGACTTTCGTTGACAACATTTAGGTGTTTACATTCGATACCTGCCGCGAGCTTTTCCTCAATTTGTTGTTGCATTGACATGTGTCATGAACCTTTAATAGCAAAATAATTGTTAGCTACTATATCAAGGGCATGACTCATTTTGCCAATGATTTTATACGATTGAACGAAAGGTAAGGTTAATTCGAGGGTGTTTAAGTTTTTGCTGCTTTGGTAAACTATGTTGGTAATCTCGCTGGCTAAATCCATTCATAATTAAACAACTACCACTTTGCAGCACAACACTATGTTGTTCATTATTGTGTTTATGTTTTATTTTAAATATCCGTTCGGCCCCTAGTGATACAGAAGCGATTGTTGGTTGCTCACCAAGTTCTTTCTCATCATCACTATGCCAGCCCATACAATCTTGCCCATCACGGTATAAATTTACCAATAATGCATTAAATGGAATATGCATTGCTTTAGATAAACGCGCACGCATAGCATCAAGCACCTCTGGCCACGGTTCAACAATTAGCTGTGACCCTGAATAGCCATAGTTAACATTCGGATCAGCAATAAAGCATTGCAAACGCGGGATCACATGGCTTTTTCCATATACCTTTATCGTTGGTTGCTGCCAATTTAGGTGCTGCTGTAGATAGTAAAATAACTCGAGGCTTTTTTGTGCACTTAATGCATTAGCTTGATAATAAAACCCCTCAGGCAAATGATTAGGGTTGGCGTTTGGCTGTTGCATGTTAGAATTTACCTATACATTAATACTTTCGTAAAATCATGATGACCACCCAAGCACAGCTCGGTGATAACACCTATACCCTAGAACGCTTTCCGTTAGATCAAAAAAATCGCAGTCTTCAAGCGTGGGACTCAGGCGATGAGTACCTTGTCAATTATGTACAAGAGCACTATCCACATGCAAATTCAATCCTAATACTCAATGACAGCTTTGGCGCGTTAGCCTGTGCTTTAAATACATTAACAGTTCATTCAGTTAACGACTCGTATATTGCCCACCAAGCTACTCGTTATAATTTACAAGCCAATGAGCTATCAACAGAATCTTTAACACAATTGGACTCATTAGCAGCGTTACCTAATCAGGTTGATTTAGTGATTTTAAAAGTGCCACGCAATTTAGGCTATCTTCAGCATCAACTTGCTGCAATTAGTGCAGCTTTGCCTAGTGACATCGATGTTATTGCTGCTGGTAAAACGAAAGATATCCATAATTCAACCATCAAAGCCTTTAGCCAGTATATTGGTGAAACATCGACGAGTTTAGCGGTAAAAAAATCTCGTTTAGTCATCAGTAAAACCAGTGGTCTTAATAAAGTAGCTCCCTACCCTGTTAACTGGCCTCTAGAAGGTAGTGAATTTGAAATACAAAACCATGCAAATGTTTTTTCACGAGATTCATTAGATATTGGCGCGCGTTTTTTCTTTAACTATTTACCGCAAACAAGCAAAACACGCAGTATCATTGATTTAGGCTGTGGTAACGGTGTTGTTGGCTTGATGACCTTAAATCGTTGCCCTAACGCCCATATAACGTTCGTTGATGAGTCGTATATGGCCGTTGAATCAGCTAAATTAAACGTCACTCACAATTTACCAGAGCAATTAGCGCAGTGTGAATTTGTCCAAAACGACTGTTTAACCGATTTTAAGCCGAATAGTACTGACCTTGTATTATGTAACCCACCATTCCACCAAGCACAAGCCGTCACGGATCACATTGCTTGGCAAATGTTTAAACAGGCAAAACAAACATTAAAACAAGGCGGTGAATTAAGAATAATTGGTAATCGTCACCTTGACTACCATGAAAAATTAAAACGCATGTTCGGCAATTGTAAGTTACTTGGGTCAAACAAGAAGTTTGTAGTACTGAGTGCTACAAAAAATAATTAATGGAGCTTACTTCATGAAAAGATTACTTCCTTTATGTTTGTTAGCCGCACTTACTGCGTGTAGCAACCAGCCTAATCAATTAATTTTTAACCCAGTATATCAAGGCGGGAAAATTTCAAATATTAGTGCCAATGTTAGTACTAGCGTGATTGACTTACGTGGCGACAACGTAACCCTAAAAATAATTGAATCTGACAAGATTAAAACTCTTGCAAGCCCAGGAATTACTGATTCTGTAAAAAGCACCTTAGACAGTGCTTTAAGCCGAAATGGTGCAAACATTTCAAACTTATCAACAACGCGTTTTGAATTAGATATTCACAAGCTACAAGCGGTTGTTACAGAAAAAATGATGTCCCATAGCAGCAATGCAACAATAGAATTTGGGGTACGAGTGGTCAAAAATGCGAGCACTTTCAATAAAATTTACCAAGGTAATGCGACTATTGAAGGGCCGCTCAGACATGATCGCGCAAAAATAGAAGGTCAGCTTAATAAGTTGACTGAACAAATAATTACCCGCATTGTATCTGACCCAGAATTAATCGCCTACTTAGAAGGTTAACTATGAAGCGTATTTTTTTACTTAGTTTTGTATTGTTGTTTGCTCACAGTTCATTCGCAGCGACTGAGGGTAAATTTATTCAAAAAGACAACATGTTTCCACGCGTTGAAATTGTCACTACGCTTGGCAGTATTGTGGTCGAAATGGATCGCTCAAGAGCGCCAATTACAGTAAATAATTTTTTAACTTACGTTGCAGATGGCAGTTATCAGGGGAGTGTATTTCACCGTGTTGAGCGTGATGAAGACAACGAACGTGATTTTGTTATTCAAGGCGGTGGTTACGATAAAGATTACGATGGTCTGCACGAAAACGACCCTATTTTTAATGAAAGTGGCAACGGGTTAAAAAATGATATGTATAGCATCGCAATGGCATATCAAGACCGTAAACCTCACTCAGGTACTCGCCAGTTTTTCTTCAACATGGACGACAACGACCATCTTAATCCTGGTCGCGACTGGGGCTTTGCTGTATTCGGTATGGTAATGGATGGCTATGACACACTAGACAAAATTATGCGTGTCGAAACAGCTTTCAACGAAAAAATCGGTTACAGCTTTGTACCCAAAGATCCTGTTGTTATCTTAAATGTAAAAGTGCTAGACGCTAACCAATAATAAATAGGGGCGCACGCTCCTTAAACTGGCAACACTATGACAAAAACCCTTTCTATTTCAGAGTATTTCTCGTACTTCAAAGATAAACGTTTAATCAATATTTTTATTTTTGGTATCAGCAGCGGCTTTCCTTGGGTATTAATTGGCTCTGTTATGTCGGCTTGGCTAAAAGACGAAGGCCTAAGCCGCAGTATGATTGGGTTATTTGGCATCGTGTTTGGTGCGTATAGCATTAACTTTTTATGGTCACCGCTTGTTGACCGGGTAAAGTTACCTGTTTTATTTAACTGGCTAGGTCAGCGCCGTAGTTGGATTTTACTTTGCCAGTCAGTGATTTTTATTGGCACATTTTCACTTGCAGGGCTCGATATTAAAGCCAATCTCTGGTTTGCTGCCGCGCTGTGTTTAGTTATCGCAATCGCTTCTGCAACTCAAGATATTGCTATTGATGCGTTTCGTATCGATACTTTGGCCGAAAATGAGAGCCATAAAGCCACCGCTGCGGCAGCAATGGCTACTTCAGGTTGGTGGAGCGGCTACGCCCTATTAGGCGCCCTGCCATTTTATATGGCCGATATTCCTTCAATTGATTGGCCACAAGTTTACTTTTTCTTATCTGTGGTGATGTTGCTATTAATGAGCAGCGTATTTTGGGCAAAAGAGCCAGACTCAAATCGCGACACTGTACAAGCGGCGCTTGAACAAACCTATCAACAAAAGCTGGCTGGTAGTAAGCAAACTCGCTTTGCTAAAGTGATTGCCTGGCTTGCTGTGACCGTTTTTGATCCTTTCAGAACCTTCTTCGCCCGTAATGGCGTAAAAACAGCTTTAGCGTTATTGGCCTTTATTTTCCTATTTAAAATCGGTGAAGCCTTTTTAGGGCGAATGTCTATCGTGTTTTATAAAGAAGTAGGCTTTTCAAATAGTGACATAGCTACCTTCTCAAAAGTGGGTACTGCAGTGCTCACCATCGCTTTCACCTTTCTAGGTAGCTTATTTAATCAACGTTATGGCATTGTAAAGGGCTTATTTATCAGCGGTATTGCGATGGCAGCTTCAAACCTAGCATTCGCTTGGATCGCAATTGCAGGCCCTAAGCTGAGTTTATACGCCTTTGCTATTATTATTGATGGCTTTACCCAAGCTTGGTCGCTGGTAGCCATGGTGGCGTTTATATCCATGTTATGCGATAGAGCATTTAGTGCAACCCACTATGCACTACTTGCTTCGTTAGGAAATTTAGGCAGAACCTTACTTTCAAGCTACAGCGGCGTGGTTATTGATGACTGGCTAGGGGGAAATTGGGCGATGTTCTTTGTGCTAACAGCACTAATGGTGATCCCATCACTGGTATTCTTATTCTTAATTCGCCATAAGCTTTATGCGTTAGAAAACAACTATCATCAAAACAATTAACATATTTAATACGAATGTGATTAATTTGAAGGGAATGCAAGGGAGAGGTTTTAATAGTGCTTCCTTGCACCATTTGTATTACTTAAAAAGCGGCGTTTCGCTTTTGGTAATGAATAATTAAGCGTCTTTTAGCAGATTAAGACCTTCGTATGGGTCAACTTCTAAAGCGTCGCAATAACGCATGAATTCAATAACATCTAAACGACGTTCTTGGTTTTCAATTTTACCAATGAAAGAGTGCGGCGTACCTAAAACCTGTGCAAGGCTACGCATTGTGTGACCTTTCTCGTGGCGTTTAGTTTTAAGCCATTTTGTTAGTTTCGAGTTTTCTTCAGAAGAAACTGTTTTACCCATCATAAAATACATCTCCTACTAGATGATTCAAGTTAATAATTTAAGAGCGAAATTTGCCCGTCTCACTCTTGGATACATTATATACTAATAACTTTCACTTTGAGTAATTAATGATACAAATGTCTACATATTAGGTATGGACCGTTTTTGTACACAAGTCAAAGTGTAGCTAAAATAAAAGCAAGTGCTCTATAGTTAACTGGTTAACTGGTTAACTGGTTAACTGGTTAACTGGTTAACTGGTTAACTGGTTAACTGGTTAACTGGTTAACTGTACCAAAAAATTGATCAATTGGAAGCGTAACAAGATGAAAGTATCGCTTTAAATTCTGCATATTTATGCTTAAAGTGTATGTAAATACTGAAAAAGGCTAGGAAATGTTTCGTATATTATTTTTGTTGCCAATTGTACTGTGTGCGGTCTGGTACCTGTTTTTAAAACAAAATGGCGTACCAATTAAGCAAGGCAAGAAAGGATTTGTATATATTTTAATCGTATCTGCGTTAGTTTTAGGCTTCTTTTTACTGATGATTAAAGTGACCCAACACTAGGGTCACTCATTTTTAATTAAACAGTAACGAATTTACCGATAACTGATGACGATCTCTGAGCATCAACAAAATGGCGAAAGTACTCTGTGACAAATGTTAACTCACTGGCAACAACCGTTGTCAATGCACTCACCATCGGCATTAATCACAAAAAGGTAGTTAACAGTACCGGATGCAAACGCTGGGCACCGGTTCGCTAAATCGCCTCTTTTGTTGCTAGACCTAGGTTGTGTTAAACATTATGAGTATTAATCAATACTATATTGTTATTTATCACGATACCAAAAGGTTGCTTTAATACAATTAAACTAAGAACAAACCACAGTTGAAAATAGCATGGCACTTAAAATCAAAAACGCCTGATAAAAGCTGTTAAATTGCCTTCACAATATGATACCCATCACGAACAGCGCAGACACAAATGCATGCTCAATAAAGGCTTCTTACACATCTCGCTCTTGCGTTTCACCACACACTTTACTTGTCACACGAGGAATGAGCCCTTGCTGCTCTAACTATGTCTGTAAGCGTGGCTACGCAAAAAATCCTGCTAATAATACGTAATATTTAGCTGAGACGGGGTTTTATGAGAAGTTAAAGCAATAAAAAAGCCACATCAAGTGGCTTTCATAAATACCTAATTAAACGCTGAAGCTGGCTCCGCAACCACAGGTAGTTGTTGCATTCGGGTTATTCACAAAAAAGCGTGCACCTTCAAGCCCTTCAGTGTAATCAACAGTACCATCAACCAGATATTGAATACTCATGGGATCAACAACTAGTGTCACACCATTTTTTACAATTTCTAAATCGCCAGGGTTAGCTTTTTCATCAAAAGTAAAACCATATTGAAATCCTGAGCAACCACCGCCCGTTACGTAAACACGCAGTTTAAGATCTGGATTCTCTTCTTCTTCGATTAACTGTTTAACACGAACAGCCGCTGCATCGCTGAACTTGATTGGCAACTCATCTGACATACCAAAACCCTCAAAACCTATAATGGTTGCAATTATCTAATACCCGAGTGTTTTAATCAAGTATCCACATGGGACAACTCAATTTAGCGGGACAATTGGCTAACCTATTTGTATTGGACTAAAGTTAATTTGTACTACATTTTAGCTGGCGATATTTTGCACTGAGGAAAGGTAATTGTGATAGAGCACTTCAAGCTTCACTTTATAACTGATCACTTAAACAGTGCACAGGTCATTCCGGCAGACTACGATTTACTACTCGTTTCTGCTTCAATCCTCATAGCCATATTCGCTTCCTATATTTCTTTTTTATTATCTGCCCGTATCAAGCACTCTTATCTAAAAAATGAAAGTCAGGTCTGGACCATCATGGCTTCTTGCTTTTTAGGAATAGGGATTTGGGGAATGCACTTTGTTGGTATGCTTGCATATAACTTACCCATCCCTATTGAATACAATATTAGCATCACCTTGGTCTCAATTTTACCAAGTGTATTTGCCAGTTACATCGTACTATCCCCTGCCTTACAAACGGATAAAGGATTATTTTTCAGAAGTATTTTAATGGGTGCAGGAATCGGTTGTATGCATTTTGTTGGTATGATGGCGATGGTTATACCTGCAAAAATGGCCTATGAACCTTGGCTGTTCTCTTTGTCTATTCTCGTAGCTATTGTTTTATCAGGTATCGCACTAAAGATTAATGATTTTCGACTTGCCAAAGGCGTTCATAAAACACGAATGAATCTGGTCGTTGCCTTGATAATGGGCAGTGCAATCTCGGGGATGCATTACATCGGCATGATATCGATGTCGGTTTTTGAAACTGAATATACCACTTATGTTACGAACCATGACTACTCAACGTTAGCTCAACTTATTATTTTTATTCTTGCAGCATTAAGCCTGCTTGTACTGGGTGTTGTTGAGCTCAGAGCAAGGAGCTTGTTATCGGCAAAATTAAAAGCTGTGCTTAGTACGGTAAAAGATGCGGTTATTAGCTTTAATAATGAAGGGAGAATTGAATTTGCCAACCCTGCTGTTATCCACATTTTTGGTTACCAACCACACGACTTAATTGGTAAACATATTCGCACTCTCATACCGGAAAATTCTATAGAACTTGATGAAATTTTACGAGACTCACAGCTTAGCAAAAAAAGTGCAGGTAAAGGGACCAGCCGACTTTTAAAAGGACAACGAGCGAACAAAAAGCGGTTTCCTATAACTTTAGCAATCAGTTCAATTGGTAAAAAAGAGTCCGGACCTTATGTTGCAACCATAAAAGATCTCTCTGATATTCGAAATCAAGAAGCCTTTACGCAAACTATTTTCGATAATTTGCCAATTATGTTGTTTGTGAAAGAAGCTGGGCATTTAACATTTAGCCATGTAAATAAGGCCGGTGAGCAACTACTTGGTAAAAGTAAAAATCAACTAATCGGCTTAAATGACTTTGATATTTTTAGTAATGAACAAGCAGTCAGCTTCGTGCAAACCGATCGCGATGTATTAAAAGGAGATGACACCCTTACTATCGATGAAAATCCAATCACTATCGATGGCAATACTCACTACCTAAAAACCCGTAAACTCGCAATAAAAGACAGCAACGGTAAAGCACAATATTTACTGGATGTATCTGAAGATGTGACTGAATTAAAACAAGCTAAAAGCGAGCTTGAAAGCTTACACCAGCGTATGTCTATGGCAGCTGATGCCGCACATATTGGCATATGGGAATGGAACTTTGATACTAACGAACTGATTTGGGATGACTGGATGCATACCTTATTCGAGATCCCAAAATCAGAATTTAAAGGGGACTATTCAGCTTGGGCAAATAGCCTGCATCCAGATGAATATGAAGACGTGACCAACAAGCTAAAACTCGCGATCTTAAATGGCGAAGAGTTCCACGCAGAGTTTCAAATAGTTCTGCCTTCTGGCAAAACCCGCTATATCAATGCTGATGGCAGAATATACGGCAACCGTATGATTGGCGTTAATTTCGATATTACGAAACGAGTTATGGCAGAGAAAAAAATACGACAGCTGGCACAAACAGACCATCTTACTGGTTTAGCTAACCGAAATGCGCTTGAGCGTTTCATCAAACAAGAATTTGCTCGGGTTGAAAAGACAGGCTCTAAAGTAGGTTGCTTGTACTTTGATCTTGATAAGTTTAAGCCGATTAACGATAGCCATGGCCATGCTATGGGGGATAAAGTTTTGGTAGAGGTTGCCAAACGCTTACAAGATACAGCTAGCAAGACCGATTGCGTTGCACGCATTGGTGGAGATGAGTTTGTGGTTATTGTTACCGACATAGAGAGCCAAGCACAAATAAACCGTGCGCTATCACGCTTGATATGTGCAATTAAAGCGCCTATAAAATCTGAGTTTGGTGATTTGCAAGTTGAAGCGAGTGTTGGTTTTGCACTATACCCCGACGATGCTCAATCATTTGATGAATTGCTAAGCATGGCCGACAAACGCATGTATAACCAAAAGCATCACTGCTTTAGCTGTAATGTTATGAGCTGTAAATAAGCAAATAAATACTGATAATAAATCTAATTTAGACGTATACTTATTAAACAATTAATAATAACTTTTTACCATGCGCACTTGTTTTTATGCTCTTATTATACTTGTTTTCAGCTCATCTTCAGCTGCTAGTACAAGGTTACAAGAAACTTGGAAAATAACCTCACTAGAATTCCCTCCATATGCTAGCAGTGAAATGGAAAATGGCGGAGATGCCATCGCTTTTTTAAGAAGCTCGCTTGCTAAACAATCTATAAGTCTTGAGGTTGAATACTTACCTTGGCAGGATGCTATAAAAAAAGCCGAGTTAACAGGCTACCTTGGTTATTATCCTGCTTGGCCTTCAGAAGTAATGCCTGGTTTTATTGCCTCACCAACTATCTTAAACTCCCAAATAGCGGTTATTACTACCCAGTCAAACCCACAGGATTTTGAAAATATTGAACAGCTTTTTAGTGAAAATAAAGTAGGAGTTGTTGGGCCCTACACCTACCCTGATGTTATCAAAAAAGTAATCAAATCCTATGAAGACAGCATAGTAAAAACAACAAACGATAAAGAGTTGTTTCACTTAATGCAAACTAAGCAAATTAATTTTGCGATTAGTGCGCCAAAAGTTCTTAATTACTTTGCAAGGCAGCAGAACTTCCCAGAGCCAAAAATAGTGACTCAGTTTCCAGACTTCCCGTTAGTGATTGGTATGAGAGATAATGCGGAGAATCAGGCTAAAATCACTTTACTCAATGATTTATTTGCTGGCACTAGTTCTTTAGCAACAAACTACTCTCGGCCAAAAAAATTGTTGTTAACCTATATAGATATACCTCGCATCACGCCTTTTAAAGAAATAATGGCTGATGTTTATAGTGATTTAAATATCAAGGTTCAGATGCAAGCAACCCCGGCTAGAAGAGGCGTATTGCTATTGAACGCAGGCGTGGTTGACGGTGATATTGTGCGTTCAAAAAGCAACCTAAAAAAGTTCGACAACGTGATTGTCGTTGAGCCAAGTCTTGGCATTATAAACTTGGTACTTTTGTGTCGAAAATCACGGCCATGTGACCGGGATATTTTAGCTAAACCAAATAATCGAATTATGAGTTCTATTGGTGATACCGAGATTCTCAGCGAGTTTGATATAAAGGCAGAAATTATTAATAACGAAGACTTAAGCCATACCCTTAAAATGTTAAAAAAAGGCCGTCTAGATTATGCGCTCTACCCTGCACTGAATAGCGATATCAACATTTTTCAAAATGACTTCTCTGTGGTTATCTTAAGACAATTGGCTATAAACACAGTTATTCATAAAAAACACGCACCGCTTGTAGATGAATTATCTAAAGCAATTACCGCTCGCTTACCTGAATTAACGAAGCAAATTAACAACAGCACAGATTAGCTAAATTTACCCAAAATGCGGATAAATTATAAAATCCCAACGACTTAGTGAATTTGATTTGCTAAAATGCAGCTCAAAAGTGCTGTGAGGAAATATGCATGTGGCTTGAGAGACTAAGACGTCGCCTAGCAAAGCCTAAAACATCTGTGCAATTGTGCTTACTTGGTGTAAGTGCAGGGTTAATTGCGGCAGTGTTGATCATACTTTTTCGCCTCACCATCATGTTTTTTCAAAGCTTATTTTTAGATAAGCCCGACGATTTTACCACTTTACCAACTTACGAACGGGTGATAATGCCTGTTGGTGCAGCCTTATTAATTGCCTTATTTGCCGCCTTAACAGGCTTTAAGCATTATCGCCTTGGCATCCCATTCGTAATACACCGCATTAAAAAACATTATGGTCATATGCCGCTCTATAACACGGTCAACCAATTTGTCGGTGGTGCACTAGCTCTAATTAGTGGTTTTTCAGTTGGTCGAGAAGGTCCATCAGTACATATGGGCGCAACAGGTGCCAGTTTACTCGCCGACAAGTTACACCTTCCCCATAATGCAATGCGCACTCTTACGGGTTGTGGTGTCGCGGCAGGTATTGCCGCATCGTTTAATACACCACTAGCAGCCGTCATATTTGTAATGGAGGTGGTGCTCAGGGAATATAAAGTGCATATTTTCGTGCCCATCATGCTTGCAGCGGTTACAGGGGCATTAGCAACTCAATTTGTCTTCGGTGATGCTTCAGAGCTTGCGCTTATCACCATGAACCCATTGAGTGGTTGGCATTATCCATTTTTAATCATTTTTGGTATGGCACTTGGCGCTGTTGCTTATGCGTTTAACCAAAACTTAATGCTCATAATTCGCACATTTAAACCACTTAGCATGTTTCCTCGCCTATTACTGGCAGGATTTATCGCGGGCTTGATTGCTTATATGGTCCCTCATGCAATGGGCTCTGGTATGAGTGCTATTACTATTGCTATTGAATCACCTGACGATGTGCAGTTTTTAACAACCATCTTGATTGCCAAATTACTCGCCACCTTGTTTGCTATTGGTTTAGGTATCCCCGGCGGAATCATCGGCCCTGTTATTGGGCTAGGAGTTTTGATGGGCACCTTAATGGCCTTTTTTGCACAGTTTATTAGCCCAGGCGTTAATATCACAGGTACCTATAGCATGCTTGGCATGGCAGGGTTATTGGCCGCGACATTACACGCACCACTTGCAGCTTTAACCACGGTTATGGAGTTAACTTCAAGTCCTGAGATTATTGTGCCTGCGATGATTGTGATCTCAACGGCCTATGTCACTGCACTGCAGTTTTTTGGTAACCGCTCTATTTTTATGCAACAACTCGATTTCCAAGGGCTTGAATATCAAATATCACCAGCCACCGAAGCATTGCAAAAAGTCGGGGTGATGGATGAAATGGATGAACAATTCAAGCTACTCTACAGTGACGACAAACAACAAATCAAAGAGTCGCTGGATGCCCTTGATAGCCAAACCCCTCTTATTGTTCATGATGAAGAAAATGGCTACCGCCTCGCAGAGTATGATTTAAGTTTGATGTCTGACCAAGAAAGTAATATCAAATATGTTAGCCTTGCGGGCTTAAGTAGCCAAGCCACTTTAGCCGATGCCTTTGACTTACTAAAAGATAAGCGCAGCGGTGCAGTGTATATTTACAACCTGCTTGATAACCAACAAATTATGGGACTTTTGCGTTGGGACCAAATCAGACATATCCTTACCATACGTAACAGCTTGTTATAACAATTAAAATGGATGCTTAAATGACTGCACTATTAGTTTATAAAACTTTCCACGTATTTTTTATGATTGCTTGGTTTGCAGGTATTTTTTACCTGCCAAGACTATTTGTATACCATGCAATGAGTGAAGAAAAAGCCTGCAACTCAATGCTTAAAGTAATGGAGCGTCGTTTACTTTATTTTGTTACACCGTTTGCCGTTTTAACACTGGTGTTTGGCGTACTCACTATTTTTGAATATGGCCGTGATTGGTTTAGATATAGCATGTGGCTGCACTACAAACTTGTGTTAGTCATTATTCTTTACATCTACCATGGCTACTGCTTTAAATTACTGGCTGACTTTAAGCATGACCGTAATACACGAAGCGATCGCTTTTACCGTATTTTTAATGAAGTTCCAGTACTCATCCTTTTAGCTATAGTGGCACTGGCAATTATTAAACCTAACTTATAATTTGCTGCTGTGTACGCTAAAAATTTGCTATAGTACTGCGCAAATTTATGCGGCCTCCCATACCGAGCGCCAGCGCCCAATAAATGTAATTAGGAACAAACCCCATGCTAAGTTTCCAAGGTGAAAATATCCTGTCGGTCAATCAGCTTGATCGAGATTGTATTGAACGTATTTTTGCAGTTGCTAAGAAAATGGAGCCTTATGCTAAAAAGCAAAAGCGCACCAATGTTTTAGAAGGCGCAATTTTAGCGAACTTGTTCTTCGAGCCAAGTACACGTACCCGTGTAAGCTTCGGCACTGCATTTAACTTACTTGGTGGCTTAGTTCGTGAAACCACGGGCATGCAAAGCTCTGCGTTAGCAAAAGGTGAGTCTTTATATGATACAGCTCGCGTAATCTCAGCGTATGCAGATGCAGTTGCAATGCGCCATCCAGACGCAGGCTCTGTTGCTGAATTTGCCACAGGTTGCGATGTACCTGTTATCAATGGCGGTGACGGTTCGAATGAGCACCCGACACAAGCCTTGCTTGACTTACTAACCATCGAACGTGAACTTGGTCGTTTCGACCAAGGTATCGACGGTATGCACATTGCCCTTGTAGGTGATTTAAAATATGGCCGTACTGTACATTCTCTATCTAAACTACTTTGTCATTATAAAGACGTAAAATTCTCTATGGTGGCACCTGATGGCTTGCAAATGCCAGACTACATTTTGGATGCTGTTGATAACGCTGGTCATAAAATACAAGTAGTGGATAAAATGGAAGGCAACTTGGCGGCAGATATTGTGTATCAAACCCGTATCCAAGAGGAACGCTTCCCTTCACAAGAAGAAGCTAACAAATACCGTGGTGGTTTTCGTATCAGCCAAGCAATTTACAACGCACACTGTAAGCCCAACTCAGTACTGATGCACCCACTTCCTAGAGATAGCCGTTTAGAAGCAAACGAGCTAGATAACGATTTAAATAGCAACGACAACCTAGCAATTTTTCGCCAAGTACAAAATGGCGTGTTAATTCGCATGGCGTTGTTTGCTCTAACCTTAGATGTTGCCGACAAAGTTGAGCAATATGAAGTCGACGTGCCTTGGTTCAGCCGTAAACGTAATAGCTAACACGCTTCGTTTTGGGTTCTTTGAGCCCTTGCAAACCAACTCATTTAACGTGACAACCCAATAGGACTATTCATGACAATTAGCCAAGATCTTTTTAATCGCGCACAAGAATCAATCCCAGGCGGTGTTAATTCACCAGTTCGTGCCTTCAATGGCGTTGGCGGTACTCCTTTATTCATCACTAAAGCTGAAGGTCCTTTTACCTTTGATGCTGATGGTAACCGTTATATCGATTACGTTGGTTCATGGGGACCAATGATCATGGGTCATAACCACCCTGCTATTAAACAAGCGGTATTAGAAGCCGTTGAAAATGGCCTAAGCTATGGTGCACCGACCGAAACTGAAATCTTAATGGCCGAAAAAGTAAAAGAGCTCGTACCATCAATCGAAAAAGTACGTATGGTAAGCTCTGGTACTGAAGCGACTATGAGTGCAATTCGTTTAGCGCGTGGTTTCACTGGACGTGACAAGATCTTAAAGTTTGAAGGCTGTTACCACGGTCATGCCGACTCACTACTAGTAAAAGCAGGCTCAGGCGCGCTTACAATGGGCGTTCCTAATTCACCGGGCATCCCTGAAGATTTTGCTAAGCACACATTAACGGTGTCGTTTAATAACCTTGATGAAGTCAAAGCAATTTTCGAAAAATACGCTGATGACATTGCCTGTATCATCGTTGAGCCAGTTGCTGGCAACATGAACTGTATTCCACCTGTACCTGGCTTCTTAGAAGGTCTACGTGAAGTGTGTGATGAATACAAATCAGTGCTTATTTTTGATGAAGTAATGACAGGTTTCCGTGTTGCTTTAGGTGGCGCACAAGCTTACTACAACATCAAACCAGACCTTACTTGCCTAGGTAAAGTAATCGGTGGCGGTATGCCAGTGGGTGCATTTGGCGGTAAGAAAGAAATCATGGATTTCATCGCACCTGTCGGCCCAGTTTATCAAGCAGGCACATTATCAGGTAACCCAATTGCCATGACTGCAGGCTTAAAGTCGCTTGAGTTATTATGCGCTGAAGGTCTACACGATGAACTAGAAGCTAAGAGCAAAGCAATTTGTGAAGGCTTTGAAGCCGCAGCGAAAAAAGCAGGTATTCCACTTACAACAAACTACGCGGGTGGTATGTATGGCTTCTTCTTTACTGACAAAGAAAAAGTAACTAGCTACCAACAAGCGACTGAGTGTGATTTAGAGCGCTTTAAAAAGTTCTTCCACTTAATGCTTGAAGAAGGCGTTTACCTTGCTCCTTCAGCTTTCGAAGCTGGCTTTGTATGTGCTGAACACTCTGAAAAAGAGATCAACGATACTATTGCAGCAGCAGAGCGCGCATTCGCGAAGCTTTAAACCGAAAATAATATAGGTCACTTTTAATCGGTGGCCTATACTTCCAAACGTTTACCCCATCAGAAAATAATAGATAAGATTATTTTCGAAAATTAAAAACCAAAAATATTATAATTAAAACATCATTTATACAAACCAAATGATTTTTCCCTGCATTTATATTTTAAAATATAACGAAAGCGATATAAAAAACCCAACAAACTGTTTTATAAGAATTAAAAGTAGAATTAAAATTTACTTAACGCAATTACATCAAATTACATCTGTGTATTTTTTGTATAAACAAGCAAAAAAAGTCAATTTTAGATCGTTCCAAGGCGTTTTTTTGTAAGTTTATCGTATTTATAATATAAAAAATTGATCTGTATGTCCCCAATGTGTTACCAATTTGTTTCACGCTTTATTTAATAGTTAAAACCCCAAATAAATAAAAAACAAAGCGTGGTAGTTATTAACAAACAATAACAAATCAAAATCTAAAATTTCACAGGGAAAGCTCAATGAAAAACAACTTTTCAAAAACATTTAAGCGTTCATTCACAGCTGCAGCTGTTGCTATGACCTTAAGTGCAGCAATGCCTGCTATGGCTGACAATGTTAATGGTGCAATCAAAGGTAACATCGTTACTCAGTCTGGCGTTTCTTTAGCTGGTGCAACAATCACCATTACCGATAAGTCAAAAGGTTATGAAAAAACTCTCATTGCAGATGCAAATGGCCAGTTTAATCTTAACCAAGTACCTGTTGGTAAATATAATGTAACAGTGTCACAGGCTGGTTTTGAAAAAGCACAGATCAACGATGTAATTATCGGTGTTGGTAAAACTGCACTACTCGAGATTCCATTGGTTGAAGGTAATATAGAACGTATTGCAGTTGTTGGTGGCGCAGTTCGTGCTGTTGACGTTTCGGTTACGGAATCATCATTGAACATTAGTTCAGAAGAACTTGAATTATTACCGGTTGCTCGTTCATTAACATCAGTTGCTTTACTAGCTCCTGGTGCAACTGAAGGTGATAGTCGCTTTGGTGATCAAGCATCATTCGGTGGCTCATCTGTCGCAGAAAACGCATATTACGTAAATGGTCTTAATATGACTAACTTCCGTAACGGTTTAGGTGGCGCAACCATCCCATTCTCAGCATATGATAGCTTCCAAATTAAGACTGGTGGTTATTCGTCTGAGTTTGGTCGAACAACTGGTGGCCTAATCTCTGCAGTAACAAAATCAGGTACAAATGACTTTCACTTTGGTGTTGAGTCAATTTACTCTCCTGATTCATTAAGAGAACAAGCACCAAATTCAGTTTACTTACAAAATGATCGTTGTGAGGCTGCTGATGGTCACTGTATTGGTGATTTATTTGTTAACAACCAAGATGACTATGTAAACTCATTTGAAACAAATATTTATGCTTCAGGTGCACTAATTGAAGATACGCTTTTCTTCTACGGAATTTATACATTCCGTGATATCGAACAAGAGTACGGTAATGCTTCTCAAACCTCTCTAACAAAAGAAAAAGATGATGACCCTTACTATCTAGCGCGTATTGACTGGAACATCAATGATGATCATCAATTAATGCTTTGGGGTTTTAGCGATGAACGCACATACTCAGAAAGCACAATCGAAGATCCTAATGGCGTTGGCAACTACACAGTAGATGGCGGTACAGCTTATCACAAACGCGGTGGTGAAAGTTTTGCAGTACGTTATACAGGTAACCTGACTGATGACTTAAGCATGTCTGCTATGTATGGTGAAGTTAAATTCTCAGAAACTGATTATTCTGACTTTGATGACTGCCCTACTGGCTATGACGCAGACTTAGGTGTTGATACTACCTGTTATGTAAACTTCACTGTAGGCGCCAATGAAGATAAGCGCGAGCAATTGCGCGTTGACTTTGATTGGTACTTAAATGATGAGCATACATTAAGATTTGGTTATGACTCAGAAACCAATACATCAGATGCAACTACGATTAACTCTGGTGGTATTTACTACTACTACAGAACATACGAAGAAGGTGCTCGCCTTCCAAACGGTTATATTCTTCCAGAAGAAATGAAAACAACTCGTGTACGTAACTATAAGAATGGTGGTGCATTCGAAGTTGAAAACTGGGCGATTTATATCGAAGATCAATGGGCTGTTACAGATAACTTAACGTTAACTTTAGGTCTACGTAATGACAGTTTCACAAACTACAATGCTGATGGCGATGAATTTGTATCTATTGATAACCAAATTGCGCCAAGATTAGGTGCATCTTGGGATATCAATGGTGACGGTGACAGTAAATTATTTATTACAGCAGGTCGATATTACTTACCTGTTGCTGCAAATACGAACATTCGCCTTGCAGGTGCCGAAACTTATATTCACACTTGGTACGAGTATGAAGGCCTTAATGCTGATGGTACTCCTGTTGGTTTGAGCAATCAATTAGGTGATATCGCTATTTCAAATGGTGGTGATGGCACAGCAAAACCTTCAAACACCCTAGCAGATAAAGATCTTGAGCCTATGTACAATGATGAAATCATTGTAGGTTATCAAGCAGCGATTAATGATGACTGGTCTTGGAGCATCAAAGGTACATACCGCACACTTGGTAATCAAATTGATGATGGCTCATACATCTTTACTGATGAAAATGGTGAAAAAATTGGTGAAAACTGGTTCCTATTTAACCCAGGTAATGGCGCAACATTTAATTTTGACTTAGATGGGGACGGTGTAACTGAAGAGTATAGCTTCACAGCTGAAGAGCTAGGTTATCCTGAAGCTAAACGTCGTTACGCTGCAGTTGACCTTTCAATTGAGAAAAGTTGGGATGAGGTGTGGTCTTTAAAAGCACTATACACTTGGTCACATAACTACGGTAACACAGAAGGTTTTGTTAAATCTGATAATGGTCAAGATGATGCTGGTTTAACACAAGACTGGGATTACCCTTATCTTATGGATGGTGCTAACGGTAACTTACCAGCAGACCGTCGTCACAATATTAAAGTTTACGGTGCATACGCAGTTACTGAAAACTTCTTAGTAGGCGCAAATCTAAATATTGCTTCTGGTCGTCCTTGGACAGCACTAGGTGCGGGCTATACACCAAACCCAGACTTATATGATTATGGCGATACTTATTATGTAGGTGATAAACGCTATCCTCGCGGCAGTATGGGAACAACTCCCTGGACAGCGCGATTAGATCTTAACTTTACGTACAACTTGCACTTTAATGATCAAAAAGTACGCTTCGCATTAGATATTTTCAATATATTTGATGCAGCTACAGCAACTCGTTATGACGAAGTTGCTGAAATAGCGGCTGGTGATGACAGTGCAACATTTGGTTTAGCTGAAAGTTATCAATCTCCTCGTAGAGTCCAACTATCTGCTTCTTACGACTTTTAATTTCGATTAAATTAGTAAGATAAGCAACGATTCTAAAAGCCTCATTATGAGGCTTTTATTTTTTAATATTTACAACTAAATAGTGCTGCAATAATTAGTCGATATTTATTTAAAGTGAATCAAGCAACCTTATAAAATACAAGTGAAAGCATGAGGAAGGAACAAGGCTTCAAAATAAAACCATACTAATGGTAGGTTAATAGTTTTCGCGGTATTAATGTCTGATTTAGGCATACAAGAATAACAAATTATTGTACAAATCATTCAATAAAGTACTGCAATTCAAGCTCTATAAACGTCATTTTGCTTGCCAGAAGCACTGAAAAAAGTACATTCATTGCAATCTACAACATACAAATTTAGCTCAATTATACATTGAGCTAAATACTTGAAGGACCAAGTTTAACGCTGACAACTAGGTCTCGGCTCAAACTCGCTGGCTCGAATTGGAAGCTGCACCACTTTGCCGCACCCAGGAGGTGCTTGTAAACCGGTTTCTTCATTAATGAATGCCCAACGAATAGAAGCAGGACGAGTATCCGCTATGGCTTCAGGGTTGAGTGGTTTAAGGTAGCGAATATAGGCTTCTAGTGCACCAACACTGCCTGTTAAACCTGTGCTCTTGTTATCGTCGCGACCAATCCATGCAACAGTAACTGTGTTTTGGTCAAAACCGGCAAACCAGCTATCGCGTAAATCATTACTAGTGCCTGTTTTACCTGCAAGTTGGATTGATGGGAAGTGGGCGTTTAAACGTTTAGCGGTACCGTCTTTTGTCACGCGTTTCATTGCGTACTTGGTCATGTAAATTGATGCATCGTCGAAGCGTTTTTGCGAAGCCACTTCATGTTTATAAAGTACTTTACCTACTGAGTCAGTCAGTGCTGAAATAGACGTTAATTCGCGGTACTGGCCATCTGCGGCAAGGGTAGTATAAAGCTGTGCCACTTCAAAACTAGAAAGCTCAAGTGCACCTAAAAGCAATGATGGGTATTGATCAATACGCCCTTCTACACCTAAACGCTTCAAGGTATCGGCCACTTTATCTACACCAACATCAAGACCAGTATTAACTGCAGGAATATTAATACTATTACTAAATGCTTTATATAATGGCATATATCCGCGGAACTGCTTGTCGAAGTTCTCAGGTTGCCATACTTTACCTTGCTCATTAGTCACTTGTAGCGGCGAGTCATCCACTAAAGTGGCAACATTAAATTTGCCACTTTCAAATGCAGTTAAATAAACTGCGGGCTTAACTAATGAGCCAATGTTACGCTTAGTATCTAGCACTCGGTTAAAACCAAAATAACGTACGTCACGACCTGCAACTAATGCTGAGACCCCACCCTTTTCAACATTAACAGAGATCATCGCCGCCTCAAGCTCTTCTGTTTTTGGGCGCCTTTCTAGGTAAGGTAAACTTGCTTCAATAGACTCTTCCATTGCTGTTTGCTTTTGTAAGTCAAAATAGGTGAAGACACGTACCCCAGCATCTAACACCTGCTGATCTGGTAACAAACGTTTTAATTCGCGATTAACCAACTCTAAGTAACCCGGATATGACTTTTGCAGGCTGTCTTTCATCGGTGCAATATCAATAGGACGCTTTAACGCCGCGCGGTATTCTCGAGTATCAATAAGCTTATTTTCAACCATTAAACGAAGTACGAGATCACGGCGCTCCATTGCACGTTCGCTATAACGACGCGGGTTGTAATACGAGGGACCTTTGACCATAGCCACAAGCAGTGCAATTTGATCGTATTCAAGTTCATCCACAGGTTTTGAGAAATAAAACTCAGCGGCAAGACCCATACCGTGAACACCTTGATTGTAAGACTGACCCAAATACACTTCATTGAGGTAGGCTTCTAATATTTCATCTTTGCTGTAGCGATAATCTAATATTAATGCGATAAGAGCTTCATTAAACTTACGCACCAGCGATCGCTCACGGGTTAAATAAATATTCTTTGCTAATTGCTGAGTTAAGGTACTACCGCCTTGCACTGTTCTACCAGCTTTAATATTACTGTATAGAGCGCGCATAATTGACCACACAGATACGCCGTGGTGTTGATAAAAATTACGGTCCTCAACCACCAGCAAGGTGTCTTTTAGCATTGGTGGAAATTTATCAAGCGGTACAAACTCACGATCTTGTTTTGAGTCATTACCAATTCGGGCAATTTGTACCGGCTCTAATCGCGCGCTGTTTAAACGACGACCAAACTTATCTTTGATTGTTGCTAACTTTTGCCCCGAAAAGCGCAGCTCAATTACTTGTGAATCTTCTAGGCCATCATAAAACTCAAACTCACGGCGATACACTTTAATACTATTGGCTGATTTAACATACTGACCGGTACGGCTTAGCTTATTTACAGATGAGTAATTTAAGCGGTTCAATTCCCAAATAACCTCTTGCTGAGACAAGTATTGCCCAGGATAAAAGCTCATTGCACGGGCATAAACTTGTGCTGGTAACTGCCATTTATTGCCTTCAAACTGACGGGTAATTTTGGCATCTAAATAAATTAGATACAGCACCATAGCAATAATCAATGCGAGCGAAAGCTTCCAAAAGATTGACCAAAGTTTTCTTGTTACACTGGCTTTAGCTGGGCCTTTGGGTGCGCGTGAGCGCTTAGTGGTATTTTTCTTTGATGCCGCCTTAGGTTTGCTAGACGACTTTTTTGCAGGAGTTTTTTTATCAGCCATTGAGTTCGCTATTGGTCAGTTAATTTTACAGGAATACACCTTAAACAGCGCAATGTTAACACCTGTAAAATTAACAGTCACTTAAACTCGTTTAGCGAGTACACAGCCATAGCGAGTGGATCACTGCTGGTATAAAAAAGATGAAGCATAAAATAATGTTAATCACTAAGTCTTTACCTGCACCCGCTTTTAAAAATACTGCCACAGGCGGTAAAAACAGTGAAATGATTATAAGTAAGAGTTTGTTATCCATAGTTTTTCCTTATTAGTTTGGAATTTAAAGTATAGTTCAAAAGTGACTATTTCGCTTATTAGAGAAAAGTTATTTAAATGCAAAAAAGCCCTACCTAAGTAGAGCTTTGATTTGAACACACAATGATATTGTTAGGTACGTGCTACTGCACGCACTGAGATTAGTTACTGCGAACTGATACAAACTCAGGGTAAGCATCAATACCACAGTCATGTTGATCCATACCGTTCAACTCTTCTTCTTCGGTAACACGGATACCCATGGTATTTTTCAGGATTGCCCACACGATTGATGATGCGATGAACACAAACCCTAAGATACATACTAAGCCAATTAATTGATTAACAAAGGTTGCATCTGAGTTTGAAAGTGGTACTAGCATGATACCTAATGAACCACACACACCATGTACAGAGATAGCACCCACTGGATCATCAATTTTTGCTTTATCAAGCGCAACAATACTAAACACAACCAGTGAGCCACCTAATAGACCAAGTAAACAAGCAAGTAATGGAGTTGGTGATGCTGGCTCTGCAGTAATTGTTACAAGACCTGCTAATGCACCATTTAGAACCATAGTTAAATCAGCTTTACCCCATAACACTTTACATACGAATAGTGCTGCAATAGCGCCGCACGCTGCTGCTGCATTAGTGTTTAAGAAGATTTTACCTACTGCTGTTGCATTTTCAGCGTCAGAAACAAGTAGTTGTGAACCACCGTTAAAACCAAACCACCCCATCCAAAGGATTAATGTGCCAAGTGTTGCTAACGGTAAGTTAGAACCTGGAATTGGATAGATTTCACCGTTTTTACCGTATTTACCTTTACGAGCACCTAGGAAAAGTACACCAGCTAGCGCTGCCGCAGCACCTGCACCATGAACGATTGCAGAACCAGCGAAATCAACAAAGCCCATTTCAGATAAGAAGCCTGCGCCCCAAGTCCAGTAACCTTCGATTGGGTAGATAAAACCAGTTAAAACAACAGTAAAAACTAAGAATGCCCATAACTTCATACGCTCAGCCACCGCGCCAGATACGATTGACATAGCCGTTGCTACGAACACAACTTGGAAGAAGAAATCAGACTCTAAAGAGTGGTCCGCATCAGCAGCTTGAGTGCCAATTAATGCGCCAAATGAAGGAATGAAACCGCCTTCTGCATTATCAACATACATGATGTTGTAACCCACTAATAAAAACATAGTGCAGGCAATAGAAAATAGTGCAACGTTTTTAGTTAGGATTTCTGTTGTATTTTTTGCACGCACTAAACCTGCTTCCAGCATAGCGAAACCAGCCGCCATCCACATTACTAAAACACCCGACATTAAAAAGTAAAAAGTGTCGAGTGAGAACTTCAACTCTACGATAGTGTTTTCCATAATTCCCCCTTAAATTGCTTCTTCATCTAGTTCGCCCGTACGAATACGAACGATTTGGTCTAAGTCGTAAACAAAAATTTTGCCGTCACCAATTTTGCCTGTTGAAGCAATTTTTGTGATGGTTTCAACTACGCGTTGACAATTTTCGCTACGAGTTGCAATTTCAAGTTTGATTTTTGGAATAAAATCGACTTGGTATTCAGCTCCACGATATAGTTCAGTATGACCGCGTTGACGACCAAAGCCTTTTACATCAACAACTGTCATCCCCTCAATGCCTAAATCAGCCAATGCTTCACGTACATCATCAAGTTTGAATGGCTTTATTATTGCACTAATCATTTTCATAGTGGCCCCCTTCGGACGCTTATTGTTATCCTGTTGGTTTATACAATCCAACCTTTGTGCCATTATTTTTTATTCTTTAATTTCAATTGATTATGAATAAAAACTAGTTTTTGCACAAAAAAAATGCACCCTAATGGTGCATTTTTTTAACAATTAGCCAGCGCTGGTGCAGTAAGCACAACTATAACTGAACTAAGCAGTTCCGATCTTGCTGTTTGGCTTGATATAAGGCTTTGTCAGCAATGCGCATCGCAGCTGTAAGTGATACTTTTTGGAATAGGGTCATACCGATGCTCATCGTTAATGAATAAGGCTCACCGTTAATTGAAAAAGCATGACTCGCTAACTGCTCTCTGAAAATATTGAGTTTAGATTCTGCGTTAGCTAAATTCATATTGTGCAGAACCACTGCAAATTCTTCGCCGCCAATTCTAGCGATAGTGAAGTCATCAAATTTAGTCTTTAAAAATGAAGACACTTGCTTTAGAGCCTGATCACCTGCTTCATGACCAAACTGGTCATTCACATTTTTAAAGAAGTCGATATCAAGCAAGGCCAGTACGTTTTCTTGCTCAACATTTTTAAGCAGTTTTTCTGCGTATTGATAAAAATAACGACGATTATGCAAACCAGTTAAATGGTCGCGGTATGCACTTTCTTTTATATCGGCTATTAAAGCAAGCTGCTCCATGGTTTGCATAACACGGCAATGAAACTCTTCATTCATAAACGGCTTAGTTAAAAAGTCGTTTGCTCCGTATTTAATAAAACGCGCCGACAAGCCATGCTTACCCGCACCGGATAACCCGATAATTGCTAAGTCATCACGGCCACGGAAATTACGCACCGCTTTCACTAACTCAAAACCATCCATTGTTGGCATTGCATAGTCTGTAAGTAACAACTTAATCTCAGGGTCGTCTTTTAACATTTGCAATGCTTGCTCACCATCTTGGGCATCGCGTACATCAAACAATTGCTTTTCGAGCATTTGCTTCATTAAAGTGCGGCTCAATACTGAGTCATCGGCTACTAGCGCTTTACTCCCATCATTTCTAAGTAGTTGCGCAACAAGCTTTATCGCATAATGATATGAATCACGGTTATCTTTAACCACGTAATCTACTACACCAAGCTCTAACATTTGCTGGCGAATATATTCATCAATCTTTGATGTCAGGACAACGGTTGGAATATTTTTTGATAAGGTGTATTTAGCTACTTCGCCATTCATCGCATCAGGTAGCGTTAAATCGACTAAGGCTAAGGTGTAATCGTGCTCTGATATTAAAGAGACGCCCTCTTTTAAAGACCACGCAAAGTCAACAGCTACATCTAAATAGTGAGCAGCGAGATGACGTAACACTTGCTGTACTACTTTACTGTCTTCGACGACTAATACTCTTTGCATTGCAACTTCTCTTTTCTAAGCACGTGTACACAGATTATAAACACGCTAAATATACGTCATTTTTTAATCTAGCTAAATAATTAAGCAAAATATCTTTGCTAAAAAATGCACTTTTTTGTAATCGTTCAGCATTTCCGGTTATTTTTCTGTTTAACAGCTAATATTGGTCACTAGTCTCATTAGTTTGTCATCGAGTTGGCTTTACTTTTTAATAGCTGCAATTCGAATAATAAGGAATCAACATGAAACTAGTTAGTTTTATTGGCTTGTCAGTGACAGCACTAACACTGACCTTCAGTACTCCAAGCTTTGCAGATAATGGACGTCGTATTGACGTTGACAGCAAAGTAGTGACAGAGCATAAAGCTCGCATTAATGGTGAGCGCTTTTCATATACCGCAACCACTGGCACACAACCGGTTTGGAATGAACAAGGTGATGCCGTAGCAACGCTGCAATATACTTATTATACCCGTGATAAAGTAGACGATAGAACAAAACGTCCTTTGGTCTTTTCTTTCAATGGTGGCCCAGGCTCTGCATCAGTATGGATGCACCTTGCCTATACTGGACCACGTGTATTAAAAATTGATGACGAAGGCTACCCAGTTCAACCTTATGGCGTAAAAGATAACCCTTACTCAATTTTAGACGTGGCTGATATTGTTTATATCAACCCAGTTAACACGGGTTACTCACGTGTTCTTGAAAACGAAAAAGGTGAGCTTCCGAGTAAATCAGACCAACAAAAAATGTTCTTTGGTGTTAACGCTGACATCAAATACTTAGCAGAGTGGTTAAATACTTTTGTTTCTCGCAACGAGCGCTGGCGCTCACCTAAGTTCTTAATTGGTGAGAGCTATGGTACGACTCGTGTTTCTGGTCTTGCTCACGAATTACAAAATCGCCAATGGATGTATATCAACGGCGTTATTTTAGTATCACCAACTGAAATTGGTATTAAACGAGAAGGCCCGGTAGAAGCAGCTAATCGCCTACCTTACTTTGCAGCGACAGCTTGGTACCACAAAGCCCTCAGCTCAGACTTACAAGCAAAAGACTTAGACGAGTTACTACCTGAAGTTGAACAGTTCACCGTTAATAAGTTTTTACCAGCAATTGCTAAAGGTGGTTTTTTACCTGCAGATGAAAAGCGAGCAATCATTAAGCAAGCAGCAAAATACGCAGGCTTATCTGAGAAGTTTGTTGAGCAAAACAACCTTGATATTCCAACTAATTTCTTTTGGAAAGAGTTATTACGTGAGCGCGGCCAAACAGTGGGTCGTTTAGATTCTCGTTACCTAGGTATCGACAAACGTGATGCAGGTGAGTCTCCTGATTACTGGGCAGAACTGACTTCTTGGTTACACTCATTCACGCCTGCAATTAACTATTATCTTCGTGAAGAGCTTAACTACAAAACAGATATCAAATATAACCTATTTGGTAATGTTCACCCTTGGGACCGCTCAGGCAACAACACAGGTGAAAACTTACGTTTAGCAATGGCACAAAACCCATACTTAAACGTGATGATCCAATCTGGCTACTATGACGGTGCAACAAACTACTTTGATGCTAAATACACAATGTGGCAGTTAGATCCAAGTGGCAAAATGAAAGATCGCTTAAGCTTTAAAGGCTATCGTAGTGGTCACATGATGTATTTACGTCATGCTGATTTAGAGTCATCAAATAATGACTTACGTGATTTTATCCTTAAATCACTACCAGCCGAAAGCAAATCAGCAAAATACTAAACAGCGTATTTGCAAACCCATAATAGAAAAAGCCCGTTTTATGCGGGCTTTTGTTTTTCCACCAATCTATTTGGGTATATACTCAAGTCATTGATTTAAGGATTTGGATAATCAGCAAATGGCAGAAAAATTTCGTGTGATGTTTGCAGGCCTTGAAGCCGGTGTCGACCAAACACAAGCAACAGAACAACTAGCCGCAAAACTAAAAACAACAACAGACAAAGTAGCGACCCTGTTTGAGCATAAGCCATTATTTGCGCCGAGCGAGCAAGATAAAGCACTTAAACAAGCTAAGTTGCTTGCCAGTGTAGGCATTAAAGCTAAACTCCAAAGCGTTAATCAAACAGCCACCAGCAGCCAATCAACAAATTTAGCCGCACAAGCCAAAGAGCGTGAAGAACGTATTTTCGATGCCCTCGATTACATTACCAGTAGCCTTATTCGCCTAGAAGAAAAGCTAGATGACCTAGAGCAACGTTTACCTGAGCCAGAAAATAATAGTGTTGCTGATAGCGACGATAGCTGGCAAGAAGATGCTCTGCTGCTTGAAGACGAATTAACAGAGCCCGTTAAAAAACGCTCAAACACACTACTCTATTCGCTTATTGCGATGGTCATTTTATTATTAATCATTTTGGGTGTAGTGGAGCTTTTTCCTGAACTTTTCTCCTTTTTAGAAAGTTAACACTAATATTGACATGAGCAACACACGAGCAGAAATCAGACAATCCATTCGAAAAAAGCGCAATTCACTGACTGTTGAACAACAAAAAAATGCAGCAATTGCGCTAAAAGTGAATTTTACTCAACACTTAAAATCGTTAAAAACACCTAAAAACGCCCATATCGGCATTTATTTTAGTAATGACGGAGAGTTAGACACCTCATTGTTAATTAAAGAATTATGGGTGCAAGGACAGCATTTATACCTGCCTATAATCCACCCCTTCAACGGTACAACTTTATACTTTCAAAGGTATGAAGAAAATTCACCCATGACTACAAACCGCTATGGTATCTTGGAACCCAAGTTAAATTGCAGTCAAATATGTCCTCTAGACAAGCTTGATATTTTACTTATGCCATTAGTGGCATTTGATGATCAAGGTAACCGTTTAGGAATGGGCGGCGGGTTTTATGACAAAACGTTGGCTCGGTATTACCAAGAAAACTGGCAAAAACCGATTTTGATCGGCCTTGCCCATCAATGTCAGCATGTTCCAGCATTGCCTATTGAATCGTGGGATGTACCGTTAAAACACATTATAACCCCAGAGAAAATCTACCAATGGTAAGCAAACTGTTTGTATACTATAGACCCTCTCTGACAGCTAACTGAGCACATAATTATGACGCAAGATGAATTAAAAAAAGCCGCTGCCTGGGCAGCCCTTGAGTTTGTAAACGAAAATACCATTGTTGGTGTAGGTACAGGCTCTACAGTGAATCACTTTATTGATGCACTTGATACAGTAAAAGACGCCATTACTGGTGCGGTTTCTAGCTCTGAGGCTTCAACTGAAAAGTTAAAAGCACTGGGTATAGAAGTATTCGAGCTAAACGATGTATCAAGCCTTGATGTGTATGTTGATGGCGCAGACGAAATCAACCCACAAAATGAAATGATCAAAGGCGGTGGTGCAGCGCTGACACGCGAGAAAATCGTTTCAGCGGTAGCAAAACAATTTGTTTGTATTGTTGATGAATCTAAAGAAGTTACAACATTAGGCGCATTTCCACTACCGGTTGAAGTGATCCCAATGGCACGCAGCTATGTAGCTCGTGAACTAGTAAAACTAGGCGGTGACCCTGTTTACCGTGAAGGTGTTGTAACAGATAACGGTAACGTCATTTTAGACGTGCACAATTTAGATATCAGCAACGCCAAAGAATTAGAACTAACAATCAACCAGATTGTTGGCGTAGTAACAAACGGCTTATTTGCCCATCGTGGCGCAGATAAAGTCATTATCGGCACCAAAAATGGGCCGCAAATAAAGTAAATAGGAATGAGGATATGAGTAAGGTATCGTTAGCAAAAGACAAAATTAAAATTCTCTTGCTGGAAGGCGTGCACCAAAGTGCTGTAGAAACGCTTAAGCGTAATGGCTACAGTAATATTGATTACGTAAAAACATCCTTACCTGAAGACGAGCTCATTGAGCGCATTAAAGATGTGCATTTTGTAGGCCTTCGCTCTCGCACTCATATTAATGAAGCGGTATTAGAAGCAGCTGAAAAGCTAGTCGCAATCGGCTGCTTCTGTATCGGGACTAACCAAGTCGACCTGCAAGGTGCCCGTGAACGTGGTATTGCGGTATTTAACGCGCCATTCTCAAACACACGCTCTGTGGCAGAATTAGTACTTGGTGAAATCTTATTATTACTTCGTGGTATTCCAGAGCGTAATGCCCTAGCGCACCGCGGTGGTTGGTTAAAATCAGCCAACGGTTCATTCGAAGCACGTGGTAAAACGTTAGGTATTATTGGTTACGGCCACATTGGTACACAACTAGGTATCATGGCTGAAAATATCGGTATGAACGTTGAGTTTTACGATATCGAAGACAAACTAACACTGGGTAATGCAACGCAAGTTCATAACCTAACTCAGTTATTACAACGTGCCGATGTTATTAGCTTACACGTACCAGAAACACCGCAAACGAAGAACCTAATTGGTATGGCAGAGCTTGAAGTAATGAAGCAAGGCGCCATCTTGATCAATGCTTCTCGCGGTACTGTTGTTGATATTGATGCTCTAGCAGAATCACTGCGTGATAAAAAGCTGAGCGGCGCAGCAATCGACGTGTTCCCTGTAGAACCAAAATCAAATGATGAAGAGTTCGTATCACCGCTGCGCGAGTTCGATAACGTGATTTTGACTCCACACATTGGTGGTTCAACACAAGAAGCACAAGAAAATATTGGTATTGAAGTAGCAGGCAAACTTGCTAAGTACTCAGATAATGGTTCAACTATTACAGCAGTTAACTTCCCTGAAGTATCATTACCTGAGCTTGCAAACCGCAGCCGTTTATTACACGTACACCACAACCGCCCAGGTGTGCTAACGCAAATTAACCAAGCGTTTGCACAGCACGGAATCAACATCGCAGCCCAGTACTTACAAACAGACGAAGCGATTGGTTACGTAGTAATTGATGTAGATACAGATCAATCAGAAGTAGCTCTTAAAGAGCTAAGTGCTGTTGAAGGGACAATCAGAGCACGTATCCTTCACTAATCATTGGCATATCGAATAAATAAAAAGCGCAAACAGTTAAACTGCTTGCGCTTTTTTTGTTTGTAGAGCTAAGCTGAAAGCCCGTTGGTTTGAGCGCAGCGAAACCAAACACAAGAACCTAGCTTTAAGCCTTAAATTTTAAGCTCTAAGTCAAAAATAGTTCACCGTAGGCGTGAAATTTATTTCGCGCGAAGGCTTATTTCTAACAAATAAAACACCAATCATTTCTAAAAAACAGTAAAAATGAGAACAAGCTTGTATTTGGACAAAAAGTTTTTAGAGGCAAAAACGATTCACTCTATGTCGGCGAAAATAAACTCCCCCCCTCCTCAGCCACACTTCCCTGTGTAAATCACGCCGATGAGTCAGTAAATTTTACTCATCAGTCGCTTGTGGTTCTGCGTCTTTATCTTGGTGTTTTTCGCTTATCATGGCGTTTAATTTCTCACCGCCTTTGATACCAAAATCTAACGTGCGGATTGGGAATGGAATGGTCATGTCAGCTTCACTTAGCGCGTTTCTTACTGCCACAACAGCCTTGTGACGAACGGTCATGAAATCCGCTTCGCCAGGGTATTTAATCCAAAACCAAACCAGTAGGTTAACACTGCTATCACCAAAGCTTTCGGCGTAAACGGCGGTTTCTTCTTGTTTAATAACAAAATCAAACTCATTGATTTTTTTAACAATCACTTCTGCGGCTTGTTCTGGGTCGTCAGCATACGAAATACCCACTGGCACCTCAATACGACGCACACCTAACGTACTGTAATTACTGAGTATATTTCTAAATAGAATCTTGTTAGGCACTAAGATAAGTTGCCCATAAAAGTTCTCAATGAGGGTGTTTCTAAGATTAATCGCCCGTACTGTACCGAACACGCTTTCGGTGCGAATTAGATCACCTGTTTTAAATGGTTTGCGGATCCCCATAGCAATACCTGCTATAAGATTCTCTGTCATATCCTGAAAGGCAAAACCAATCGCAAGACCAACAATACCAGCACCGGCAAGTAATGAGGTGACCGTGCCTCTGAGGCCCAGGAAATCAAGAGCTACGAATAAGCCTACACATAACACAATAACCTTGGCTATCGATGACATTAAGTCTGCTATTTGCGAAGACTCTAACGAGCGGCGTAATAGCTTTCTAAGCATTGAGCCAACGATACGCGCCAGTAATGAAAATACGATAGTGATGACTACTGCGACAATAAAGTTTGGAATATGGCTTATAATGATATCAACCCAGCCACCGAGTTTTTCTTCTATAAGTTTTTCGGCCTCACCTACGGTTGGTATTTTTAACATACGATTACCTGATCATTTAAGAAACATAGCGAGTGGTCTGCAAAATAAACGCCAGTTTCATACAGGCACAAAAAAGCCGTGCTTAGCACGGCTCTTCTAATTCATTTTACTAAAAAATTAGTTCTGCTCTTCCCGTAAGAAAACAGGCTCTAATTCTTTTGCTGTTGCATCGCTGCTAAAGTAATATCCTGCAACGGTGAAATCTTTTAAATCACTTAATTGGGTAATTTTATTTTCAATGATGTAACGTGCCATCATGCCGCGAGCTTTTTTCGCATAAAAGCTGATCACTTTATATTGGCCGTTTTTACAGTCTTTAAAATGTGGAGTAATAATTTGAGCGTTTAAGGCTTTTTTATCAACCGCTTTAAAATACTCATTCGAAGCAAGGTTTACCAAATATTTGCTATCTTGCTCAGCAAGCACAGTATTAAGCTTTTCGGCGATAACACTGCCCCAAAACTGGTATAAGTTTTTACCACGTGGGTTTTCTAGTTTAGTGCCCATTTCAAGGCGGTAAGCTTGCATTAAATCGAGTGGCTTCAATACACCATAAAGGCCTGACAAAATACGTAAGTGCGACTGTGCGTAATCTAGGTCGGCATCACTAAGAGTTTGTGCATCTAATCCACCGTACACATCGCCATTAAAGGCTAGCACTGCTTGTTTTGCGTTATGTTGCGTAAATGGCTGTGACCACTCGGCGAAACGTGCCGCATTCAAACCCGCTAGTTTATCGCTGATTTTCATTAGGCTGCCAATTTGCGCTGGGGTTAAATCACGGCAAACTGACATTAACTCTTCGCTGTGCTCGAGTAATTCAGGTTGAGTGAATTTATCGGTCGTGGCTGGTGTTTCATAATCTAAATTTTTTGCAGGTGAAATAACAGTGATCATACTTAGCTATTGACTTGTAATTTGTTTGATGTCAATTTCAACATTAATTGAATCAAAATGCACGTTTTGTTTCGTCCTGCCTTTATCCGCTGTTCTTTCATACATAATGTTCTAGTTTTCTGTATTAAGGACATTTGACCTATTAAACACTGTCATAGTGTTGCAGCATAAAGGCCGCTATAATGGATTTTCTTTTAACTTGCTTGGAATGAGGAAAGCAAATGACTTCAGCACTACAAAGGCTTAAACAACATTCATCTATTGTTGCAGATACGGGTGATATCGAAGCTATCAAAAAGCACCAACCAGAAGATGCAACAACAAACCCATCTCTACTTTTAAAAGCCAGTGAAATTGAAGCGTATAAGCCTTATTTAGATAAAGCGTGGCAATATGCCAAAGAAACCGAGCAAGATGCAGCTAAACAACTTGAGTTAGCATGTGATTACTTTGCTGTATTAATTGGTAAAGAAATTAGCGAAATCGTACCGGGCTATATCTCAACAGAAGTAGACGCACGTTTATCATTTGATACCCAAGCGACTATCGATAAAGCCCACACTTTACTAAGCCTTTACGAAAAAGAAGGTGTTAGCAAAGATAAGATCCTAATCAAAGTTGCATCAACGTGGGAAGGCATCAAAGCCGCTGAACAGCTTGAAAAAGAAGGCACTAAGTGTAACTTAACGCTGTTATTCTCTGAAGCACAAGCTCGCGCATGTGCCGATGCGAATGTATTTTTAATTTCACCATTCGTTGGCCGTATCCTGGATTGGCATGTTGCTAATGGTATGGAAAAACCAACTGATCCGCTAAACGATCCAGGCGTGCAATCAGTACGTAGCATTTACGAGTTCTACAAACGCCATGATTACAAAACTGTAGTTATGGGCGCAAGCTTCCGTAACACAGGCGAGATCATCGCGCTTACTGGCTGTGATAAGTTAACTATCAGCCCTGCACTTTTAGAAGAGCTTGGCCAATTAACTGATGCACAAGAGTACTTATTAGAAAGCGACTTTGCTGTTGAAGAAAAACCAGCACCACTGACTGAAAGCCAGTTCCGTTGGTTACATAACCAAGACGCGATGGCAACAGAAAAGCTTGCTGAGGGTATTCGTTCTTTTGCACAAGCGCAGCTTGAATTAGAAGCTCGTTTTAAAGCAATGTAATTTAAATTACAGCATTTTTTGAAACGCCACCGCTAGGTGGCGTTTTTGTTTCTAAAATAACTAAACCTTTGATCTATTCATCTATCAATCACACTTCTGTAACAGTATTGTCACTTTTTTATTCTATTTTTGAGCAGCCTGTGGTATAGGTATTTCCGAGGTTCAAAAAATCAATAGGAGAAGTTCATGGATAGCCTAGACGATATTTTAGAAATATTAGAAGGTCCTAGCACAACAAAAAAGACCTCTACAAAAAATAAAAAGAGAAAATGGCGCGAAATCGAAGCTCTAAAAGATAAGCATAGACTTCGCAAAGAACTACAGGAGTTAGACTATTTCACAGACAGCGTTGAGCTTGATGAATTAGACTTTTAATTAAAGGCCCGCAAGGGCCTTTTGCATTTGTGCTATAGAATTTGTGGCAACGACCAATTGATCGGCGCTTTGTTTTGATCAATAAGTAGCTGGTTTGCCTTTGAAAAATGCTGACAACCAAAAAAGCCACGATGAGCAGAAAGCGGTGATGGATGCGGACCTTGAATCACATGATGACGCGAGGTATCTATGTGTTTACCTTTTTTCTGAGCATGTGCGCCCCATAATACAAACACCACACCGTCACAGTGCTGGTTGATAAGCGCAATCACTGCATCGGTAAATTGCTCCCAGCCAAGGTGCTTATGAGAATGAGCCTGCCCTTGCTCAACAGTCAGTACAGTGTTGAGTAAAAACACACCTTGTTCTGCCCAACTTTGCAAATAACCATGATGTGGTATCTCAAAACCTTCAATATCTGTCGCCAATTCTTTGTACATATTTTTCAATGACGGAGGTAACTTTTTAACTTCAGGCAATACCGAAAAACAAAGACCATGGGCCTGACCTTCTCCGTGGTATGGGTCTTGCCCTAAAATAACCACTTTGATTTCATTTAGTGGTGTAACATCAAAAGCAGAGAAAACCTGCTCATCTTTTGGATAAACGGTAACACCCTCTGCTCGCCTATCTGCCACATATTGCAAGGTTTCTTGCATGTAAGGTTTCGCAAGTTCGGTATCTAGAAATGTTTGCCAGTCGATCATTTTGAAGCCTGTATTTGCTGACGAGAAATGTCTATTTTACCACACATATCAGTCAAGCCATCAAGCATACGAGTTGTAAAACGGTGCAATAAGTCAGCGTTCACACTAATAAACTGGTTATGCTGCACAGCTGGCAATTCGGGCCATTGGCGCCAATCAATTTTAGGCTGAGGCTTTTTCGATTTTTCATCTGGAATAATCACCACTTCAGGTTTGGCAACCAATACATTTTCAATACTAATACGCGGATAGTCGGTATCACTATTAGCAAACACATTGTCGGCATGGCAAATGGTTAATAGCTGATTGATCCAAGTGTTTCCACCAACTGTCATCATAGGTTCAGGCCATAATTGATAAAACACCGAAACTTTCGGTTTGCCCTTTTGAGCTGTACGAATAGCATTGAGTTTATCTTCAAACTCTTTGGCAACTTTATTTGCCTTTGTTTGCAAATGCGTAAGCGTACCCAGTTTACGTAGTTCATCGGCAACATTATCAACCTGATTAGGATTACTGTAAGCAACTGGAATACCTAGCTTTTCAATATAAGCTAGATCTTCAGCTTTGTTACCCGTTTTCCAAGCTAGTACAAGATCCGGTTTTAACGACAACAGTTTTTCCATGTTAATGCCGTAATAGCCACCTACTCGTTCAATATCATTCGCTTGCAAAGGAAAGTCAGCATAGTCAACGGTACCAACAATGCGCTCACCTGCACCAATCGCAAACAGGTTTTCAACGATATGCGGCGCTAAAGCAACAATGCGCTGTGGCTTGTTTATTTCATGGGCCTGTGTAAGTGCCGGTAAATAAAATAAAAAACCTAAGAGTGCAAACTTAATGGCCTTCATGTTAATAATCGAATCCTTTTTGCGCTTTGATACCGGCATCAAAAGCATGTTTTACGTTTCTGACTTCACTGACTGTATCAGCTAAGTCGGTTAGTTTACGGTGCGCACCACGACCTGTAATAATTACCGATTGCATAGCAGGGCGAGAGCTAATTGCCTCTAGCACTTCGTCTAAATCAATATAGCCGTAGGTGATCATGTAGGTTATTTCGTCTAGCATAACGAGGTTAATCGACTCATCCTTCAGCATTCTTTTTGCTTCTTGCCATGTCACTTGCGCAGCAGCGGTATCTGACTCTTTATTTTGTGTTTCCCAGGTAAAACCTGTGTTCATAATGACAAATTCAACCCCAGCTTTTTCGAGTAAGTTACGTTCACCACACTCCCATGTGCCTTTAATAAACTGGCACACAGCCGCTTTCATTCCGTGACCTACCGCACGTGCTACAGTGCCAAAACCAGAGGTAGATTTGCCCTTACCGTTGCCAGTTATAACTTGAAAAATCCCCTGCTCTTTTTGTGCCGCAGCAATACGTTCGTCTACTTTTTCTTTTACTTTTTGCTGGCGTTGTTGGTGCTTATCTTGATTCTGTTCGCTCATTGTTGTTCCTTATGCTCTAAATTGAAGTTCTCATAAATATTGATGATTTGTTCAATATCGAGATTCTCTGCTACCACGTTCGCTAAACGGCTTAACTGTTGTTCACGGTTTAAATTAATATCAATTGGCTTAATTTGGCTATTTGGAGCAAGCCAAGCTGTTAACTCGCCCACGCCCTCTGGCGTATCGAACAAGCCGTGTAAGTAAGTACCCGCCACTTGGTTATCATCGCTAATAAAACCATCCTCTTTAAATCCACTCGGGTGATTATTAAAACTCAAAAATGGCTTTTTAAGTGCTGATCCTTGGCTTATCCCGGCGTGAATTTCATAACCTGAAATTGCGTTATCGCTATTATTTAAATGAAGTATGCCAGATACTTGGCTTAGTACTTTTTGCTGCCCTAATTGCGTTTTAAAGTCAGCAAGCCCTAATCCTTCTGCACTACCTAAATTAGATTCAACAGCATGTGGATCTTCTAGGTAATTGCCTAACATTTGTAGTCCACCACATATACCGAGTATTTTACCGCCATAGCGTAAATGACGTGTTATTTGTTTATGCCAACCTTCATTTTTTAAAAAGGCTAGGTCACTTAAAACATTTTTGCTACCAGGGATAATGATCAAATCGACATTAGGAATAGCTTGAGTATGACGTACATACAGTAAATCGATTTCTGGTTGTAATCGCAGTGCATCAAAGTCGGTATGATTACTAATATGAGGCAATAACAAAACTGCTATCCGTAATTGCGGTTTATCGACCTGATTACTTATAGCAACAGCATCCTCTGCATCTAACGCTAAGTCATGTAAATAAGGTAAAACCCCAAGCACGGGCTTATTTGTATATTGTTCTAACCAATCTAAACCGTCTTGCAATAACGCAATATCACCCCGAAAGCGGTTAATTACAAAGCCTTTAACTCGCGCCTGCTCCGACTCAGACAATAACGCTAACGTCCCAACTAAGTGAGCAAACACACCGCCTTTGTCGATATCAGCAATAATAATTACCGGGCAGTCCACCGCTTCAGCGTAACCCATATTAGCAATGTCATTTTCACGTAGGTTGATTTCTGCAGGACTGCCAGCTCCTTCAACGACCAATAACTCAAAACGCTCACTTAAGCGCTGCTGCGAAGTAAGAACCGCATCCATGGCCACTTTTTTATAATCGTGGTAACTGCCCGCTTCCATATTCGAAAGCGCTTTGCCATGGACGATAACCTGCGCCCCTGTATCGCTATTGGGCTTTAACAAGATAGGGTTAAAATCGACTTCTGCGGGCACTTTTGCTGCTATAGCCTGCAGAGCTTGTGCTCGACCTATCTCGCCACCATCAGCGGTTACAGCGCTATTTAATGCCATATTTTGTGGCTTAAAGGGGGCAACCTTAATGCCTCGCTCTGCAAAGATCCGGCAAAGAGCTGCTACAAGGGTACTTTTACCTGCATCTGAGGTCGTGCCTTGCACCATTAATGTTTTCATCATTGTTCTCTTTTTAAGGTTTGTGCAAGACCTGCAATCACAAACTCAACACGTGCAACTTGCTGTGCTAAGGCTTGATGCAACCAACCTGAATGATCAACAAACTGACGGCTTAATTCACCTAGCGGCACGATACCATGACCCACTTCATTGCTGACCAAGATCACCTCACCCGGCAATTGCACTAGCGCATCGAGTAAGGCCGCTTTTTGCTCAAGCCAAAATGCCTCACCATGCTGGCATAAGCAATTACTTAACCACAGCGTTAAACAATCCACTAAAATACAGTTTTCAGTCTGGCTATGCTGTTGTAATGCTTTGGCTAAATACAAAGGCTCTTCAACAAGTTGCCAATGCTTACTTCGTTCTATTTGATGTTTACTAATTCGGGCAGCCATTTCCTCATCGCCAGCGTTTGCGGTAGCAACGTAGATAAGCGGTTTGTTTGAATTAGTTGCCAACTGCTCAGCAAAACGACTTTTACCACTGCGAGCACCGCCTAAAATTAAAGTATGTTGTTGGCTCATAATAGACTCACCAAGCAAAGGTAGGTAACAAGCTCTGACACTTGCTGGGCAGCACCTAGGCAATCGCCGGTATAGCCAGATAATTGTTTTTCAAACCAGCGCTTTAATAATAATCGAGTAACAAAAAGCACGCTAATGAGTATCAGTAATTGCCCTAGAGTGAAGCCAAAAAACAACCATGCTATTGCCAAGACTGCGCCGCCAGTTGCTAGCAGTATTTGATAACTTTGTGTGCTTAAATGCATCGCTATTGGTTTTACTTTAGATGTGGCATCCTGACTTACATAATCCATATCTGCAATTAAGCTTGTTGCTACAACTCGGCTTAGGCTTTGCCCTAGAACAAGTGCAATAACAAGAATACTGGTTGCTTCGGTGAGTGCGACGAGTGTTTGGTACTTAATTAATAAAACCATCACTAACGCCGCTGCACCATACGTCCCTAAGCGACTATCTTTCATAATGCTGAGTTTATCTGCAACTTGCCAACCACCACCAAAGCCATCCCACACGTCAGCAAGGCCATCTTCATGAAATGCCCCTGTAATTATCAAGCTAAAGGCCATAACTAACGCTATTGCTATAGCAGCGGGGAATAACCAGTTCAACAACAAAAAGCTTAGCGCTAAAAGTACACCTAATAAAACCCCGACTAATGCAAAATAACGGCTGGCCTGATTGAGTGCCGTGCTCGATACTGCAAAGTTTAATTTAACGGGTATGCGCGTTAAAAAGCTAAGCGCCAGTAAAAGTAACTGAAGCTGACTTGGGGTAGTATTTGATGTGTTAAGTTCAGTGCTCATATTAAAATACTTGCTCAACATTGGCATCGGCAAAACTTGCCATGTCATTGTAAAACGCCAAAGATGCTTGCAATAAAGGTAAGGCAAGCGCAGCCCCGGTGCCCTCTCCTAAACGTAAATCAAGCTGCAATAAAGGTGCTGCATGCAAGGCATTGAGCATTGCTTTGTGCCCTTGTTCATCAGAGGCATGAGCAAATATCATGTAATCGCGAGCGTTTGCATTAATCCGAGTTGCAACAAGCGCTGCTGCAGTACAAATAAAGCCATCCACGATCACAGCCATGCCAAGCTCGGCAGCAGCTAAAATAGCACCGGTGATCTGAACAATTTCAAAACCACCTAATGCCGCAAGCGTCATTAGTGGATCGCTAAAATGAGCTTGGTGTAATTGAAGGGCTTGCTCGACAACCTTGATTTTTTTAGCAACAACCTCGTCACTCACGCCTGTGCCTTTACCAACACATTGACTGGCAGGTAACGACAACAAGGCAGCCATCAATGCCGCAGCACTTGTGGTATTGCCAATGCCCATCTCACCAAAGGCGATGGTATTGCAGCCTTGCTCATAGAGTGAATGAACTCGCTGCTTTGCTAACTCAACCCCTTTCTTAACTTGGCTAAGAGACATCGCCATTTCGGTATTTAAAGGTGCGGTGATTTCACCTAAACGCTGGTTATGCACACCTTTACCATGTGCAGTACTGAGGGTTCCGGCATCAACAATTTCGAGCTGCCAACCTAGCTGACGACAAAATACATTGATCGCTGCGCCTCCTGCTGCAAAGTTTGCCACCATTTGTGATGTAACGCAGCTAGGAGCAATTGACACCCCTTGGCTTGCAACACCATGGTCGCCAGCAAATACAACCAGAGTAGGGCTAGAAATAACCGGTTTGAAGGCTAGAAGCGCCTGCTCTCTATCGAGCTGCTTTGAGAAAATAAGCGTTAATTGTTTAGCACAGCTTTCAAGCTGACCTAACGCACCAAGCGGCTTCGCTTTAAGGTCTATTTTTTGTTGAATAATAGCTGAAAACTGCTGGTTAATTGGCATGATATTAAACATTAACTACCTGCTCTGTTTACGAAAATACAATAAGAATAAAAAAAACACGCTGCCGATAGCTGCTGTGATCACACCAACGGGTAATTCTTGATTATTCAATAAGGTTCGGCATAGCACATCAACCCACACCATAAAAATACCGCCGACTAGCGAAGTCATGATTAAGTTATGGCTGCTGCCTTGTGGCGAAAAGTAACGCACAATATGTGGGATCATCAGGCCAACAAAACCGACGCCACCACACATAGCAACAAGCACTGCAGTTATTAATGAACTTAGCAGTAGCATCATGATCCGAAAGCGCTGTACATGAATCCCCAAAGTCGCGGCACTTTCATCACCAAGTAGCATTGCATTAAGCTGACGACGAAAAGCAATCATCAGTGCCATACAGGCAGTAATAACTATAAATGGCATCCAAAGAGTATCCCACTGCGCACGAGAAAAACTGCCCATGGTCCAAAATAAAATAGCTGTAATGGCTTGAGGATCACTAAAATAAAGTAGCAAACTAGTCATAGCACTAAATAAGAATGATAAAGCAACGCCGGCAAGTAACATGGCTTCAACTTGGCCAACATGGCGACGGCCTGCAATAGCAATGAGCAACAGCATAGAGAGTAAGCTTCCGGCAAATGCTGCAATTGACATACTAAAACCAAAACTCACGCCTGTTAGGGCTATAAAGCACACGACACCGAATGAAGCTCCCGAAGAAATTCCAAACAAATAAGGATCAGCAAGTGGGTTTCGGGTTACGGTCTGCAAAATTAATCCCGCAAGGGCAAGCCCAGATCCCGCTAAAAATGCCAGTACGGTTCTTGGCATGCGTAGCTGCCAAATAATACGCTGCACAAACTCATCGCTACCTTGGCTAAATAAGCCATCAAATACTTCACTCAGTGGTGTATTAGCAGCACCAAAGCTAAGAGCTAAAAAGCAACTAATAAGCCCAACTAGGATACAGACACTTAAACGTATTGCATCAGTCACGATGATACTCCTGAGTCTGATAACCATAGAAGTAAGTAATGTGTGGAATATACTTATCATTGTTTGATTGGGGATGAGCAGATACTGTTGCGCATACACCAAATACATCACTTAACAGCTGCTCTGTTAGTACCGCTTTTGGTTGTCCCTGACAAATCAAGCGACCTTCATCAATCACCAGTAATTCATCACATAAACTTGCTGCGAGATTTAAATCATGGAAAGAAGCAAGCACAGTCACATCGAGGGACTTTGCTAATTCCATTATTTGAATTTGGTATTTAACATCAAGGTGGCTAGTTGGTTCATCCATGATCAACAGCTTAGGCTGCTGTACGATAGAGCGTGCAATGAGCGCTCTTTGCTTTTCGCCACCAGAGAGAGAATCAAATGCTTGCTCACTATGATGCGACAAACCAACCTGCTTAATCGCTTGATATATTCGCTGCTTATCTTTGACAGAGGTACCGCTGAAAAGTCGTTTATGAGGGGTTAAGCCCAGACTCACAACATCAAATAATGACAAATTAAACTGCGATGGAGACTCTTGTAAAACCACCGCAACCTGCTTTGCATATTCATCAGCACTGATTTTCCAAATATCTTCACCGCTTAGCAGCACGGCTCCTTGCTGAGGTTTCAAGTAACGATAAAGACAGCGCAGCAGACTTGATTTACCAGCACCATTAGGGCCGAGTAAACCGATAAATTGCCCTGCTTTTAATTCAAGGCTAATTGATTTAAGTATGGTTTTATTCGCAGTACCCCAACTTAAATCAGAAACTGATATTAATGGCGCAGCGCTAAGGCTATTTTGTTGCAAGTTTATTCTCTCTTGGCGAGTAATAGCAACGCACAAGAAAGCACTGGTAAGTACCAGAAAATGATGTGAGTTGACCCGCTCGATGATTAATTGTTAGTGCTAAGTATCTGGCTAACCATTATTTAGATGGATTACAGTTGCGGGAACAGCTGGAGAATTGCACTCCATTCCATAGCATATGAGTATTATGGCGGGCTAAGTAAATAATTCAATGAATATCGCTCTAGATGGCTAAAAAACAATTTTTGGCCAAGCCTGTCCTTGTTCATCAATATATACATCGAGTGTTATAAGCCCAGCATATGGGAGATGAAAAACATTTAAATGTGTAGCTGATTGTTTAGGCATTTGACAAACGATAGCTAGAATTTGTTTAATCACACCAGCATGGCTAATTACTAGTGACTGAGTATGTTTAGATTCACACAATGATTCTAAAAACGTTTGCCACCATGTATCTACCCGAGTATAAAAATCAGCCATAGCTTCACCATTCGGTACTTTTACTTGCCAAGGATGCTGCCAAAAATCACCGATATGAGGTTTACTTGTTTGCTGCCAAAGCTGCTGGTAGTCTTGGCCATCCCAATCACCAAAATTGAACTCTTTCAGAGCGTTATAATACCGAACGTTCAATCTGTGTTGATTTGCTAAATAGTCAGCATGAACTGAGCAACGCTTCAGCGGTGAGCTATATATGGCATTTAAATTTTTGAGTTCAGCTGAGGCTTGGCGCATTTGTCTATAGCCTTGTTCAGATAAATCAACATCGATTTGCCCAGAAAGAATTCCAGGCGTAGCTATTTCGCCATGGCGAAGAAAGTAAACTCGTGAAGCAAATGCGTTCATAATGTTCCTCAGTAACCAATAGTGAACGTTAACGCGTTTTAATTACTCTGTCGAGTTATGCTAAGGCTGTTACACTAAGAGAATTAAGCTAAACGCATTAATCGAACGTCAAAATGAAGCACTGCATTTGCGCCAATCTTGCCACCGTTACCTTTTTTACCCCAGGCAAGCTCTGGAGGGATCACAAATTCATAACGAGAACCAATATTCATTAGCAACAAGCCTTCTTTTAACCCTTCGATTGCTTCAGATAATGCAAACACCTCTGGCATACCCGCTTTGTAACTGTCGGCAATCACAGTGCCATCAGCAAGCATAATGCGCTGATTAATGACCACTGTGTCGAACTCTGTAATTCGCTCCTCTTCAAGCTCATCAATCACTTTATACATTAAACCCGACGAACATAGATGTGTATCAGGATGAGATGAGAACTTAGCAATAAATGCTTCACTATTTTTACGATTTAAACCTGAAGAGCCTTTCGACTTGGTTGTTTTCTTACGAGACACATCAAACCTTAATTGTATTACAAATTTAAAACGCTTTATCGCATAACAAAGTCAGTGAAGCAAGGGCAAGTATCGTCTGTAGCGAGTTAGCGAGAGTAAAGTTACAAGCTAGAAAGGGGAAAGATACGAGTTAGAAAAGGGAAAGTTTGAGGGTCTGGCGTAGGTTGGGTAGAGCTCAGCGAAACCCAATACAGAGCTATCAGCTTTCAGCCGTCAGCGATCATTCAGCTGACGTCTGAAAGCTGACAGCTAAAACGCAAAAAAGCCCGACTCTTTCGAATCGGGCTTTCTTTAATAGGATCCTGGCAATGTCCTACTTTCACATGGCAAATGCCACACTATCATCGGCGCTGTTTCGTTTCACTACTGAGTTCGGCA
>NZ_JAATOU010000025.1:0-53030 GCF_011806445.1 Pseudoalteromonas sp. HF66 | reverse complement strand
TAGCTGATAGCTGATAGCTGATAGCTGATAGCTGATAGCTGATAGCTGATAGCTGATAGCTGATAGCTGATAGCTAACTCCTCACCTATATTTTTCATAAAATGATAGCGCTGTCATTTTAGTTTTTATATGATAGGAACGAATTATTAACAAAAATGACAAATAGTACGCAGAAATACCGTACACTCAGGGCTTAAACGAGGAGAATGTAATGGGCTTTAAAAGGTCAGTATTCGCGGTAATGCTAGCAACTGCGCCTGTGATGGCAAATGCAGCGTTGACCCAATCGCAAGTTAATCACTTTGCTAAAGATACCGAGTTATTATTTTCGGTTGAAGATAACTTTCGTAATAAAGATGCGGGCTTTTTAGGGAAAATTACCCTCAATAATCGTTCTGATGTGCCATTACCTGCGGGTGAAAGCGACTGGCAACTTTATATTCACTCAGTGCGTGAAATTTCGACAGAGCATGTTGCTGGCCTTAATATCGAGCACGTTAATGGCGATTTACATCGCATTGTACCAACCAGTTCATTTAAAGGTTTAGCGGCTGGCGAGAGCTTAGAGCTGCCGTTTGATGCACAAGTGTGGATTGTCGCTTACAGTGACTTTATGCCACGCGCGTTTTTTGTTTCAGGTAAGAACAAACCCGCGGTATTCGCAAATACCGACACTGAAGACTTTAAACAGTTTGTAGCACCATTTACCCGCGAAAATCAGTTACGTCGTTACAATGAACCAAAAGATTTATCGGTTTTAGCAACAGCTAAGATCCGCTATGAACGTAATAGTGCTGATAAGTTTTCGGTCAGTAAAGACGATGCTTTAAAGCGCATTATTCCTAAACCACGTAAAGTCGATTTTAATCGTGGCAGCGCGACACTCAATAGTAATTGGCAAATTAGTTATCAAGGGCAACTTAAACACGAAGTCATGGTGTTTATGCAAGACTTACAAGATGACTATGGCATTAGCCTTAAAGCACAACCTGACCATATTAATGTAGGCAAAGACAAAGTTATTCGCCTGAAAGTTGACCCTAAGCTCAATAATGCAAAAGCAGAAAGCTATACCCTTGAGATTGATGATGAAGTAATCACAATCGTGGGTAGTGATAACGCAGGTGTATTTTATGCGATGCAAAGTTTATTGAACCTGATCCCTGCAAACAGCCAAGGTAGTGCGAGTTTACCGCAGTTAGAGTTAGAAGATTCACCGCGCTATGGCTGGCGTGGCATGCATTATGATAACGGTCGTAACTATCATGGCAAAGAAGCCATGTTCAAGCTTGTTGAGCAAATGGCACGCTACAAAATGAATAAGCTGCATTGGCACTTTTCAGAAGATGAAGGTTGGCGACTTGAGATCCCTGGTTTACCTGAGCTCACTGACGTTGGCGGTTATCGCTGTTTTGATTTAGAAGAGCGCGAGTGCTTATTAACTCAGCTTGGTACTGGGCCATTTAAATCTGGCTCAGGTAATGGCTATCTGAAACGTGAAGAGTTTGTCGAGTTACTAAAGTTTGCCAAAGATCGCCATATTCAAATTATTCCTGAAGTTGAAGGCCCGGGCCATGCGCGTGCCTCAATCAAAGCGATGGAAGCACGCTATCACAACATGCTAGAGCAAGCTGAAAAAGCCGCTAAAAATAATATTAAAACTCGTTCAGCGAACAAAGAAGTTCAGCACATCGATATGGGACCAGCAACACAATACTTGCTAACCGATCCTAAAGATACCTCTGTGTACATGACGGTACAAAACTACAAAGATAACTCAATGAATGTGTGTATGGACTCGACCTACGCATTTTTAGATAAAGTGACCTATGAGCTTCAGCAGATGTATCGCGAAGCAGGTGTTCAGTTAAAGAACCTGCACATTGGTGGTGACGAAGTAGGTGCTGGTTCGTGGATTGGCTCACCAATCTGTCAGGCGCTATTTGCAGATCCTAACAATGGTGTGTCTGGCCCCGCTGATTTAAAGCCTTACTTTACCCAGCGTGTTGCAACCTTACTTGAAAAGCGCGGTATTTCTCCGGGTATTTGGGAAGACGGCATCATGTATGACCGCGAAAATTCGTTTAAACGTGATGAGTTCCCTAATAAAACTTTTACCGTTAATACCTGGGATAATATTTGGGAGTGGGGTGTTGCAGATAGAGCATACCGCCTAGCCAATGCAGGTTACCAAGTGGTGCTATCACATGGTACGCACTTGTATTTTGACCACCCATATGAAGCAAGCCCAGAAGAACGAGGTTATTACTGGGCAACCCGTTACACAGATACTAAAAAAGCGTTTAATTATATGCCAGATGACGTGTATGCAAATGCTGATTACACGCGCACCCGTGAGCCAATCGTTAATTTAGAAGCTTTGGTTGGTCGTCCATTACCTAAACTTGAAAAGCCTGAGAACATTTTAGGTATGCAAGGTCAGGTATGGTCAGAAACGATTCGCACTGAAGATCAAGTATTAGCAATGATCTTCCCGCGTATTCTGTCAGTAGCAGAGCGCGCATGGCATAAAGCCGATTGGGAAGGTGAAAGTGTAGATACTAAAAAACAAGCAAAAGATTGGGCTGAATTCTCAAGTGCAGTAGGCTTAAAAGAGCTTGATAAATTAGCTAAAGACGGCATCAACCTGCATTTACCAGTACCGGGTGGTGTGATTGAAAATGGTAAGTTATATGCCAACAGTGCATTTGGTTATTTGAGCATTGAATACAGCTTAGATAACGGCCAAAGCTGGCAAACTTACGCTGAACCAGTCAAAGTTGATAGCAATGCAAAAGTTACGTTACGCACTCGCTTAAACGCACAGCAAGCCAGCCGCGTGACCGTTGTGGGTGAGTAATGCCTTCGTTTTGCGATAAATAAACATGACGCCTGCAGTAAACCGCAGGCGTCATTTTTTGTTTTAAACCACTTATTTTCACAAAGAGGATAAGAGACGCTACGCTTAAGAGAAAGTAATGTTTTGGTTTCCTCATTCTTTTCTCATTCATTACTCTTTGTGCAAAAAATTATTGAACCACAGAGTACACGGAGGCGCTGCGCGCTTCACAGAGAAAGCCAAATGATTACAAAGAGGGTAAGAGAGCGCTACAAAAAGCATTATTAGTACTTCCTCATTCTTTTCTCATTTACTTCTCTTTGTGAATAAATTTTCGCGCGAAATAAATTTCACGCCTACGGTATTGACTATCACTTCAGTTACGTATCCGCACATTCGGCTCAAAACTGACAGCTGAAAGCTGACCGCTCCTAGAAACCACTTAAAAGAAATATGTCAGCGCTGTCATTTTTGTTGCAGTAGTGTTATAAATATTTAATATACCTTTTATATAATCATCTAAATGAGCAGCGCTATAGAATTGAACTGTGCTGTTACGGGAAATGTTATGTCTGAAATGAATAAACAAAGCAGTGTTGTGCCTATGGCAATTGTTGCCACGCTGTTTTTTATATTGGGTTTTGCTACGTGGTTAAATGGCTCATTGATGCCGTTTCTACAGCAAGTTTTACAGCTGTCACCTTTTCAGGCATCGCTGATTATTTTCTCATTTTATATTGCAGTGACCTTTACTGCCCTACCTTCAGCAATGATCATCAGAAAGGTCGGCTATAAAAATGGTATGGCACTGGGTATGGCAACTATGATGGTGGCAGGCTTGCTATTTATTCCTGCTGCAAAAACGCAGGTGTTTGCGCTATTTTTATTTGCGCAACTTGTTATGGGAGCTGGGCAGACATTGCTACAAACAGCAGTTAACCCGTATGTTGTAAGAATCGGCCCAGAAGAGTCAGCTGCAGCCAGAGTAAGTATTATGGGTATATTAAATAAAGGTGCTGGTGTTGTTGCGCCGATTGTATTTACCGCATTAATACTGAGTGATTTTAAAGGTTTTGTCGGTAAAGAACTTAGCCAAACTGATATTGATGCCATGGCTAATGGCTTAATATACCCCTATTTAGGAATGGCACTTTTTATTGGTATACTTGGTTTTGCAGTAACGAAAATGCCACTGCCAGAACTTATTGATGATGCTGATGAACAAAAACCAGGGCAAGTAAAAGAAGCACTAGCGCATCCAAGCCTTGCTTTAGGTATTGTAGCATTATTCGTATATGTTGCTGTTGAAGTGATAGCAGGTGACACAATAGGCAGTTTTGCGTTGTCGTTAGGTGTTGAAAAATATAGCGTGATGACCTCGTACACCATGGGTTGTATGGTGTTAGGTTACTTTTTAGGGATTTTACTTATCCCACGAGTACTGTCGCAGCAAACAGCGCTGACTATCTCAGCAATATTGGGTTGTGTGTTAACGTTAGCGATAGTCACAGGTAGTAATGAATCTGTATTTATATCAACATTATTTGGCCTAAAATCGGTACTGCCTGATACCCTATTGCTCATTGCTGTGCTAGGCTTTGCTAATGCGATTGTTTGGCCAGCCGTTTGGCCGTTAGCACTATCTGGTTTAGGCAAACTTACAAGCGTAGGTTCTGGTCTGCTTGTTATGGGTATAGCCGGTGGCGCATTTGGCCCATTATTTTGGGGCCTTGCAAGTGGTGGTGTAAAAAGCGCTGAAGCGCAACAAATGGCTTACATTGTTATGTTGCCTTGTTATTTATTCATACTTTTCTATGCTGTGAAAGGCCACAAGATGAAAAGTTGGAAGTAATTATGAGCTTGAGGCTAGATGTAAACCTAATGGCCTTGAGCTTTGAAAAGCATTTCTAGTAAATAGAAATAATCCCGTGTGTAATGCCACCGAAAGGTGGCATTTTTTTGTTTGGGATTTGAGAGATTAGGTTCTAGGCTTTCGCGCGAAATAAACTTCACGCCTACAATATCTCGCACCTCGTATTTCGCATTTCGTATATCGTAGGAACGGCTTTAGCCGTGAATAGGTCAAATCTGTTCGGCGTTAAAACGCCTCCTACAATGTAGGCCTCACGCTTGCTTGGCGCGTCTTCCATTCAATACCCAGGCGGCAAAACAATACGGTTCCAACAAACAAAACAATCTAGCTTACAGCCAACCGCTTAAAGCTATTACCCACAGACAATACAGTTCGGCTCAAAACTGACAGCTGAAAGCTGACGGCTTTTTGAATTGAAAGCAGGTGTTAAAGATAAATCTTGGAACTTAAAATAGAAAATTATATGGATTTACTAAGGGAGAGAAGTGGGGCGACTGATGGGGCTTGAACCCACGACAACCGGAATCACAATCCGGGGCTCTACCAACTGAGCTACAGCCGCCACTGAGATACACCTCGTTTGGTGTGGCGCGCATATTACATAATTAAGTTTAGCTTGTGAACCCCTAAAATGAAAAAAGTCGAAAAAACTTACTTGTCTCAGAAAATTCAGAAATAACCCTTTGGTCAGCTGGCGTTCAGTTTCGCAGATTAGACTTGCGTTTTTTGTAATTGAGCAAATACTCATTTCTTAGTTTTGCGTGTAATTTAATGATTTTTTAACCAAAGATCATATATAATTTGCACAGCGTCATGCTACAAATGAACTTCAGGAGAGAACATGGATACAATAATGAACTGGATCAACGAGAATTCAGGTTTAATCATACATTACGCCGTTCAGGCGGTTCTAGCGCTAATCATTTTCTTCATCGGTGGTCGCATCGCTAAATTCTGCGAAGGCTTAACCGAAAAAGCATTTGATAAAAAGAAAGTCGATAAAGCTGTAGGTTCATTTGTTGCTAGCATTGTCTATGCAATTGTATTTGCTGCAACAATCTTAATGGCATTATCTCAACTTGGTATTGAGACAACATCGTTCATTGCTATTTTAGGTGCGGCAGGTCTAGCTGTAGGCTTAGCACTTCAAGGTTCACTTTCTAACTTTGCATCAGGCGTTTTAATCATCTTACTTCGTCCTTTCAAATCAGGTGACTATGTAGAAGCTGGTGGTAAAGCGGGTACAGTTAAGAAAATCGAAATTTTCTCTACAGAATTACGTACACCAGATAACAAAGTAATTATCATGCCTAACTCATCAATTATGGGCAGCCCAATTACTAACTTCTCTCGTGAATCAACTCGTCGTATCGATTTAGTTATCGGTGTTGGTTACGATGCAGATCTTAAAGAAGCGAAAGCAGTACTTAAATCAGTTTTAGATAAGGAAGAGCGCTTATTAAAAGACCCAGCATACACAGTAGCTGTATCTGAGCTTGCTGATTCAAGCGTAAACTTTGTCGTTCGCCCTTGGGTTAACTCAGCTGACTACTGGCCAACGTATTTCGACTTAATGGAAAACATTAAGATCGCATTAGATGATGCCAACATCACAATCCCATTCCCGCAAATGGATGTTCATTTGCACAAAGAAGACTAATAAGTCTAACTTACAAGTAGTAAAGGTTATTTTTTAATGAAATTAAAAGCTTTATCAGTTCTAGTTGCAGCAAGCGCTGCAACTAGCGCATTCGCAGCAGATGAAACCAAAACTTGGGATGTAACCAGTGAATTAGGTGCTATCGTAACAAGCGGTAACACTGAAACAACCACACTTAAAGGTGGTATCAAGGTTCTACATAACCTAGAAAACTGGAATAACGAGTACAAGTTAGACGGTCTTTATAAAGAAGATGAGATCGAAAACGACCAAGGCGTTAAAGAAACACAGCGCACTAACGAAAAGTACTCAATCTCTGCACAAGGTAACTACAAGTTAAACGAAAAGCATTCACACCTATTCATTTACGGTTCGCACGTATCTGATTACTTTGGTGCATACCGCAACGAATCTGTTATCTCAGCGGGTTACGGTTTACGCTTAATCGACCGCTCTGATATGTGGTTAAACGCTGAAATTGGTCCGGGTTATAAATACTTCCAATACCCTGATAACAGCACAGAAGTTGATGACAACGGTGAATCACTTGCTGGTGAGCGTGAAGGCGAAGTAATCGCTTTAGGTAAAGTTGACTATAACTGGCAGATTTCAGACAGCGCACGTTTTACTCAGTTAGTATCAGTTGAATATGGTGATACCAACACTAAAACACGTTCAGAGTCTGCAATCCTTGCTAAGATCAACGGCTCACTACAAATGAAAGTAGCATACAACATTACTCACAACTCAGATGTTGCGGATGATAAAGAAAACACAGATACAGAAACGTCACTAACGCTAGTTTACAGTTTTTAACTAAATAAATCGTTTTGTTGACAATTTAATGACAAAAAGGGACGAAAGTCCCTTTTTTATTTCTGTAATTTTCAGGTAGAATAGAAAACCTTTTTGACTGTAGAACTATGGATATCCCTACCTGTGATGTTATTTAAAAGACTCTTCATTACTTTTTTGCTGTTAACTTCCGCATCAGTATTGGCTTTTACCCCTACAGCCGCACAAATCGAGCAATTTAAAAAGCTTCCTAGAGCACAGCAAGAAGCGCTAGCAAAGCAGTATGGTGTCGACTTATCGACCATTACAGGTAAAAAGTCTTCAAGTGAATCTGCAGAGCAAGAACCAACAGTTCAACCTCGTCTAGAGCAAAATGATGAGCCATTAACTGATGAAGAGCGCTTTGCTCCAAAAGTTGATGAAGTAAAGCCTTTTGGTTATGACTTATTTGCTGGCGAGCCTACATCATTTATGCCAAGCGAAAATGCAGCAGTTCCCGACACCTACTTAATTGGTCGTGGAGATACACTTAATATCAACTTTTACGGTAAAGAAAGCGAGAGCTATGAAGTTGTTGTTGACCGCGAAGGGCGTATCAGCATTCCAAACTTAAGCCCTGTCCAAGTGGCGGGTCTGACTTTTGCAGAAGTTAAAGAGTTAATTAAAGCGAAAGTTGAGCAAGAAGTAATTGGTATTAAAGCATTTGTTTCAGTTGGCAAACTTCGTAGTATTCGTGTTTTAGTACTTGGTGAAGCATACAAACCAGGGAGTTATTCTGTTTCATCACTGACAACCGTATCGCATGCACTATTTGTTAGTGGTGGAGTGTCTGATATTGCCTCATTACGTAATATCCAAGTTAAACGAGCTGGTAAAGTTGTCGCAAATTTTGACTTGTATGACTTATTAATCAACGGTGATAGCAGCAACGATATTATTTTAAAGCCTGGCGATGTAGTTTTTATCCCATCAGTTGGCTCACAAGTCGCTGTTGAAGGCTTGGTCAAACGTCCTGCTATTTTTGAGCTAAAAAAAGGTGAAACAGCAGCACAGTTATTAAAAATGGCGGGTGGCTTAAAGCCGCAAGCTTACGCTAAAAAAGCAATTGTTGAACGCTTCAATAACAATAATATGAAAGAAGTATTATCAATTGACTTTAGTAGCAATAAAATTAACTACACTCCTCGTGATGGCGATCGTATTCGTTTTAATCCAGTGAGCTTCCAATATCAAAACAGCATTAGTTTAATTGGTGCTGTTGCACGTCCGGGTCATTATCAGTGGCATCAAGGTAAACAAATCTCAGATGTTTTAACTTCTGTTCGCGGTGATTTACTGCCTCAGGCTGACTTAGGTTATGGGTTACTTGTGCGTGAAGTAAACGTAGCCGGTGATATTCAAGTTTTTCAATTTGATATAGCACAAGCGATTGTTAAGGCTGCTGAGCATGATCTAGAATTGAAAGCTAATGACAAGCTTTTTGTGTTTAGTCGCTACCAGGAAAAACAAGCGGAAGAAAGTGCTCTTGCGAATATGGCGCTTACTGAAGAGCAGCAACAGCAGCAATATAAAGTCAAGCAATGGCACGAGTACCAGCAAAGAGAATTTGAAAAGTATATTGGGGTTACAGGTTCAGCTAATAATCCTAAATTAGAACGCGATAATGCAAAATCAATTGAAGATATTTCTAAGGGTAGACTGGGCGCTGGTAACAAGGAATTATCACCAGACGATTATGCAGTATTTAGTCGTTATAGCTTATTAAAGCCAATTATTTCAAAACTTAAACAACAAGCTTCAGTTTCTGCAGCGATGCAACTTGTAGAAATTAATGGTCACGTAACTTACCCAGGTGTATATCCACTTACTGTTAACAGTCAAGTAAACGATTTGATAGCAGCTGCAGGTGGTTTACTTGAATCTGCTTATACGGAGCAAGCTGAGATCACTCGCATAATGAATGGTGATGCGTCAAAGGTTAAACACATTAAATTTAACCTGCAAGCAGCAATGCTAGATAGTAATGGTGAAAATATCGCATTACGCAGTAAAGATAGTATAAATATTTTTTCTATCCCTAATTGGCAAGAGAATGTGAAGGTTCAATTAAGAGGGGAAGTTAAATTCCCTGGTGTTTATACAATTCGTCGTGGCGAAACATTAAGCAACTTACTTGAACGTGCGGGTGGTTTTTCTGAATTTGCCGCGCCTAATGCCGCTATCTTCACTCGTGAAGCAATTCGCAAACAAGAGCAAAAGCAACTTGCAAAACTTTCTGAAGATTTGCGCCGTGATATTGCATCTAAAAGTTTCGAAAATTCAGTAAGTAGCAGTACTCTGTCTTATGATGAAATGAATAAGCTATTGAATGATCTCGCAAATGTTGAGGCTATAGGTCGACTAGTCATTGATTTACCATTAATTGTTGAAGATAAACAAAAGCTCGTTTTACAAGATGGTGATGCCCTATATGTACCAAGCAAGCGTGATTCAATTAGTGTCATAGGCGAAGTTAATTATGCAACCTCGCATTTATTCAAACAAGGTATCTCAGTTGATGAGTATATTGACCTTAGTGGTGGCTTAAAAGAGCGCGCAGCTGATGAGCGTATTTATATCATCAAAGCAAACGGTTCTGTGAAAATTCCATCCTCTGGTAGTTGGTTTGCTGTAAATGACACAAACACACTTGAAGCGGGCGATACCATTGTTGTACCTATGAATTCAGATTACATGGATAACTTAACCTTGTGGAGTACAGCAACACAAATCGTATATCAGTTGGGTGTAGCTGTAGCCGCTATTAGCAGTATTTAATTTAATAGTTACCGAGCATTTAATTTTAGTAACTTTAAATAAATGAGATAACTTAACAATGGAAAGAAGTGTGGATTCACAGAATATTCAACAAAGTATGTATGCAGAAGATGAAGGCGTAGATCTTAAAGGCTTTTTCTTAACTATTTGGAAAGGCAAGTTAACAATTGCAATAGTCGCCGTCATTTTTACATGTTTATCTGTTGCTTTAGCGCTTAGCCTTCCAAATATTTATAAATCAGAAGCACTGCTTTCTCCTGCTGATAGTGGTCAAGGAGAAGGTGGTTTAGCTGCATTAGCTGGCCAATTTGGTGGTCTAGCCAGTATGGCTGGAATTGATTTAGGAGCAGGTTCTTCTGATAAGTCAGCATTAGCAATTGAAGTATTAAAATCTAGGAAATTTACAAGTGAGTTCATTGAGCGACATAATATTTTGCTAGATTTAATGGCTGCTAAGAGCTGGTCATACGAAGCTAATACTATATCCTACGATGAAGATATCTATGATGCCAAAACAAAGACTTGGGTCAGAGATGTTAATCCTCCATTTAAGCCAAAGCCATCATTACAAGAAGCTTATAAAGAGTTTAAAGAGATTGTCTACGTAAACTCTTCAAAAGACACTGGCATGATTACAATTTCTGTGGAACATATCTCGCCTTACATAGCCCAACAATGGGTAATTTGGCTCATTGAAGATATTAACAAAGAGATGAAAGAGCGAGATGTAGCCGAGGCAATTAAAAGTACTGAGTTTTTAAAGCAACAAATTGAAAATACAAAAGTTGCAGATATTAAAACAGTACTTTTTAAGCTTATCGAGGAACAAGCTAAAACAATTATGTTCGCTGAAGTTCGAGATGAGTATGTTTTCAAAACTATCGATCCAGCATTGGTTCCTGAAGAAAGAGTAAGTCCAAAAAGAGCGCTTATATGTGTTGTAGGGGCCTTATTTGGGATCTTAATTGGTATTCTGATTGTTTTAGGAAAGAACTATTTTAGAGAGCAAGAAAGTGCTTGATAATTAAGTACTATTTTGAAAATCACTCTATATCATTTTTTTAAAGTTAAGCCTGAAATTCAGGTATTAATATTATGGAAGTTATATGACTAAAGGTATTATTTTAGCGGGTGGTAGCGGTACTCGCCTTTACCCATTAACGAAAGTCGTAAGTAAACAACTTATGCCCGTCTATGATAAACCGATGGTTTATTATCCGATCGCTACCTTAATGAATGCTGGCATAAAAGATATTCTAGTTATAACAACACCAGCAGAATTAGACCGCTTTAAAGAACTACTAGGTGATGGCAAAGATTGGGGCATCAATATTGAGTACAAAACTCAACCGTCGCCAGATGGTCTAGCTCAGGCTTTTTTGTTGGGTGAAGAGTTTATTGGAAATAGCAATGTTGCATTGATCTTAGGTGATAACCTTTTCTATGGCCACGACCTTGTTAAGTCACTGCAGCTAGCTGCTTCTAGGGAGTCTGGATCAACGGTTTTTGGCTATCATGTAGCAAACCCATGTTCATATGGTGTTGTTGAGTTTGATGAGAGTGGCAAAGCTATTTCTATAGAAGAAAAGCCAGAAGCGCCAAAATCAAACTATGCTGTCCCAGGTTTATATTTCTTTGATAATAAAGTTGTTGAGTATGCAAAGAATGTTGAACCTTCACCTAGAGGCGAGCTAGAAATAACCGATGTGATCGAGCAATATTTGGAGACTAACTCTTTAAATGTTGAAATTATGGGACGCGGAACGGCTTGGTTAGACACCGGCACACATGACAGCCTATTACAAGCCGCGCAATTTATCGAAACCATAGAAAAAAGACAGGGGTTAAAAGTAAATTGTCCTGAAGAAGTCGCTTTTCGAATGGGATATATCAATGAGCAACAGTTACGGCAATTAGCTGCTCCATTAGTCAAAAGTGGTTACGGTGAGTATTTGTTGAGCCTACTTTCAAGAAGGGTCTTCTCATGAATATAATTGATACAGCTATCCCTGATGTAAAAATTTTAGAGCCTAAAGTATTTGGTGATGAGCGAGGTTTCTTCTTAGAAACATTTCGTGAAGACTGGTTCCGAGAGCATGTTGCAGATGTAACTTTTGTGCAAGACAATCACAGTAAATCTGGCCAAGGTATTTTAAGAGGTCTGCATTATCAAACGCAGCAAACGCAAGGGAAATTAGTGCGCGTGATAGCTGGAGAAGTTTATGATGTTGCCGTTGATATTCGAAAAGATAGCCCGACTTTTGGAAAGCATGTAGGTGTCTTATTAAATAGTGACAATAAAAGACAGCTTTGGGTGCCAGAAGGGTTTGCACATGGCTTTTATGTAACAACTGAATCTGCTGAATTTGTTTATAAGTGCACAAATTATTATGCACCTGAATTTGAACAAAGCATTTCTTGGGATGATCCTACTCTTGCGATTCAATGGCCTCTTGTAAATGGTATGCAGCCATTATTATCACCTAAAGATGAAGCTGGTTTAATGCTAGCAGATGCTCCTACCTTCTAATCGAGTAATTTATGAGTAAAACAATTTTTGTAACCGGCGGAGCTGGTTTTATTGGTTCAGCATTGGTTCGCTTCTTAATTAATGAAACTGAACATACAGTAGTTAACTTCGATAAGCTAACGTATGCAGGTAATTTAGAGTCATTAGCATCTGTAGAACAAAATGAAAGATATAATTTTGTTAAAGGTGATATTTGTGATCGAGAGATAGTTAGCGCTACGTTTGCCAAATTTCAACCTGACTTTATCATGCATTTAGCAGCGGAAAGCCATGTGGATCGTTCTATTGATGGACCAGGTGAATTTATTCAAACAAATGTTGTTGGAACCTACGAGCTACTCGAGGCTGCCAGAACTTACTATGCTTCTCTAAGTGATGAAAAGAAAACAGTATTCCGCTTTCACCACATTTCAACAGATGAAGTATACGGCGATTTAGGTGAAACGGGTCTTTTCACTGAAAAAACGCCCTATGAGCCTAGTTCACCTTACTCTGCGTCTAAAGCTGCATCCGATCATCTTGTTCGAGCATGGAACAGAACTTTCCAACTACCAGTAGTGCTAACAAACTGCTCAAATAATTATGGTCCATATCATTTTCCGGAAAAATTGATCCCGCTAATTATTCTTAATGCTTTAGAGGGTAAAAAACTACCTGTATATGGCGATGGTAAGCAAGTAAGAGATTGGTTATTTGTTGAAGACCATGCGAGAGCACTTTATAAAGTTGTATCTGAGGGCAAACTAGGCGAAACATACAATATTGGTGGCTTCAATGAGAAACAAAATATTGAGGTAGTTACAACAATTTGTAACCATCTGAATGATCTAATTACAGAAAAGCCTGCTGGCTTAGATGACTTTAAAGAGTTAATTACATTTGTACAAGACAGGCCCGGCCATGACTTAAGGTATGCAATCGATGCTTCAAAAATAAACAAAGAGCTAGGTTGGCAGCCACTTGAAACATTTGAGTCAGGTATTTTAAAAACAATTAAATGGTATTTAGAAAACTCACGATGGTGTGAAAATGTCCAGTCTGGTAATTATCAACGTGAGAGGCTTGGCAGCGCATGATTTACACAGTTATTGGTGGTAAAGGTTTCATCGGTAGTGAGATTGTAAAGCAGCTTAGAGAGGCTGGTGAGCAAGTATATGTTCCAGAAAAGCTAGATGAGGGTGTTTTCACTAAAGCATTAGGCACAGTGATTTATGCTGCAGGCCATGGAGACTGCGCTAATAATCCAATGAAAGTACTCGACTCAAACGTCAGTTACCTAGTAAAAATGCTAGAAAGTAGCCAGTTTGATAGGTTTATTTATATTTCATCTACGCGTGTATACATGAATCAGCAAGCAAGTTGTGAAAGTGCCGACCTCACTGTTTGCGCTAAAGATAACAGAGCGCTATTTAACTTAACAAAGCTTACGGCTGAGAATTTAGTATTAAACCTAGTAGATAAAGCAATCATAGTTCGACCTAGTAACGTTTATGGATTAGCGGTAAACAGCCCTCTATTTTTACCTTCAATAGTTAGAGATTCGATCGCCAAAAATGAAGTAAATATGTATATCCGCGAGGACTATCAAAAAGACTATGTTTCAGTAGTTGATGTAGCTAGTGCAATCTACAAGTTAGCCAAAGCTGACATTCAAAGTAATGAAATATTTAACATTGCTTCAGGAAGAAACACTCGAGCAGATACAATTGCAAAAGTATTGACTGATAAAACAGGCTGTAAAGTAAATTGGTTTGAAAGTAACGTTAATGAAGCCTTTTCTGAAGTTGATATTAGCAAGCTGCAAAGTGTGATTGACTTTAGCCCGAATACAATTGAAGACGATCTCGAATCAATGATTAATTCATTTACGGAATTTTACAACAAGCATGAAAGTTTTACTCTTTAGTCCAGATACGTTTGGCTATTACACAAAAATTATAAATGTGATGGAGTCAAAAGGTCATTCTGTAGACTGGATTAACCACATTTATGTAAAGAGTAACTTTGATCGAGTAAAATCAAGGTTAATGCCAAGCCTCACAAGTAAGTTAACAGAAAAGTACTTCATAAATGAAATTGACTGGCAAGGCAACTATGAGTTGATTGTTGTCATTAAAGGTGAAGGACTTTCAGAGTTTTTGCTTGATAAAATGAAGCAGACCTTTAGCAAAGCTAAGTTTGTGTATTACTCGTGGGACTCACTGTCTAATGTGAAAGGTGCTAAAGGTAAGTTTAAGTATTTTGATGCGATAAAATCATTTGATAGGGTTGATTGTCAACATATTGAACACCTTGAGTATTTACCGCTTTTCTATAGCAAGGAATATAGCCGAAAGCCAAATTCAGTCACAGATAATAAATACTCAGCAGCTTTTGTTGGAACACTACACTCTAATCGCTTTAGTGATGTACTAGGGATGGCTTCTCTAGTTGAAAAGAATCTTAATAAACCTGCTTTCACATTTTTTTATTACCCTAGCAAACCCGTCTTTAAAGTACTCAAAGTTATTAACAAATCCTTTCGTAAGGTACCAATAGAAGAAGTTTCGTTCGATAAGCTGAGCGCTCAAGATGTTTCTCGTGTAATGTGTGATTCTGAGGTCATTATTGATTATGGACACCCTAATCAAACAGGCTTAACAATGAGAACCATTGAGACCTTAGGAATAAATAAAAAGCTAATAACTAACAATAGACTAGTAATGGAAGAGCCATTTTATAAAGCTGAAAATATTTTTGTAATTGGCGAGCAGAGCGAGCAAGAACTAGCACAATTTCTAACTTCACCATATGTTCCAGTTAGTAATGAAGTTTATGAAAGCTACGCGATAGAAAACTGGGTTGAGCGCTTAATTCAATGCTAAAAAAACTCTTTTCTAGTGCATTTTTATTAATGCTTAGTACTTTAATAGCGAAAGGCTTTATATTAATTCTTAATATTTTAATTGCTCGTTACACATCAAAAGATGTTTATGGAACTTTTGTGTTTTTGCGAAGTACAATTAACTTATTTGAGACTACATTTAGCTCAGCAGTTAACCCTTTTGCTGTTAAAGAAAGCTCTAAAGAGAACTTTAGTAGGGTGTCAGTGCTTGCGTATGGTGCATTTTATGCATTTACTGCATTAATAATCTCAACCTTATGCCTGTCATTATGGGCAAGTAGTTCATTTTTAGGAAGTTTATCTTCTTTTGATTTTTTGACACTTCAAATAGTTTTGACAGTAGTAATATTGATCTCACTAACTCTGTTAAATGGCTATGCGATCTCTGTGTACATAGGGAAAGGCAATTATAAAGTAATTTTCTTCTCAACAGTAATTAGCATTGTTTTATCAGCCGCTTTTATTTTCAATACATATGAAGATATTACTGTAGAAATAGCTTTATTTTATATGCTTATTTATCAGCTTACAGATTTAGCAATCAAAGCATGTAATGTCTTGATGAATCATACGCATATTTTAAAAAATATTAAATACGATGTGCTTTTTCAGAAAACTAAAGGTGTATTCAATACGATAAAGCCAGTAATTTTAGGTTCTGCAATTAATGCTTTTATCTTTTGGTTTGTAAGGTATATAACAGCTAACAGTGAAAATGGCTTTGTAGCACTCGCTGAATTCGATGTTTCATTTCAGATGTTTATGATTTGTTCAATCCTTTTAAATATCATCTGTAATATTGTTTTACGAAAATTAACTAAGCTCCATGAATCGGGTAGCAATGTAAAACAGCTTCTTATCTACGCTTTGCGTTATATGTTTTTATCTTGCCTTCTGTTCATTGCTGTAGGTTACTTACTTTACGACTATTTCTTACTTTTATATGGTGAGCAATATACTGCGAATCTATTTTTAGAAGTAACTTTAATCTGTTTATTCTATTCTATTGCTTTAGCATTCAACCGAGTAATGGTAGTTATGAATAAAACATATCAACTCTTTTACGTTGCTTTGACTTCTGCGGTAGTAATGGGCATATATATTTTGGCTGCAACTGCCAGTGCAGAGAGCTTAGCAATTTCGTTTAGTATTTATTATCTAACGTCATGTGTTGTTTATTTATATATCTTTTCGCAAATAGGCTTATCTAATGATTAATCGTATTATGAAACTTTACCAAGACAGTGGCTTACTACTTTTCTGTGTACGAATTCCTTTACGTTTTCTAAAAGTCTTTTTCGATATTTTAAATACTCTATTTTATAAGGCAGTATGTAAAAAAGTAGGTAAGAATGTTCGTATCGAGTTTGGCGCTAGAATTGAGTCACCTAAGCTTGTAACCATCGGTAATGGGGTTTTCATCGGAAAAGGAACATTGCTTGTATCAGAGAACAACACCGGTGAATGCATTATCGAAGATAAAGTACATATATGCCGAAATTGCCATTTAGATCACACTGGTGGATTAACTATTGGAAATAACACCTTGTTATCAGAGGGAGTTGTTATTTACAGCCACAGCCATGGCTACGACCCTAAAAGTAATCCTGTTGGTATAGAAAAGGAAATTGCAGCAAATTGCTGGTTAGGTACACGTGCAATTTTATTAGAAACCGCTGAAAGTATCGCTGAAAAAACGATCGTTGCTAGTGCTGGGGTTGTATCTAAGTCTATTACAGAAAAGCAATGTATCTTTGGTGGTGTACCTGCAAAAAGAATAAAACAATACAATGATTGATGCATTTATAACCTTTTATTTTATTGTCCTATTGCTGTTGCTTCTTTATTTGAAAAAGGGGAAGAAAGACTTTTTTCATGTAATTCCCTTTTTCATTTTGTTCTCTATGGCCGAAGTGCCGTATCTATATTTTATAGCCCATAATCCGCAAGAGCTTCATCCAAAAGTTATCTATCACTTAGATGATTTTAGTTTTGCTTTTTTTCAGCATGTTATGTACAAGCTAATATTTGCAATTGTTTGTATTTTCACCATGGCTTTTTTTGAACCTAAGGGCAAACTTTTTGGCGTATCAAGTATTGGCGTAGGCATGAAGGTCGTAAAGTTTAAATATGCGAGCTACTTCTTTATTGCCCTCACTATACTAATGTTTGCTTTGTTTCTTCATAAAGTAGGTGGTTTCTTCTTTCTGATAAGTAATATGGATAATAAAACCTTGGTAGTTCAAGGCACTGCAATGTATAGGAATATCTTTTTTATATCTGCGATGCTTTCTATAGGCTACTATATAACTTACTTGTCATTAAAAAGAATTAAGCTTAAAAATTACCTTTTTCTATTTTTTATATCAGTGTTTTTCTTTGCCATGTTGGCATCTTACGGCGAAAGAAAAAATCCACTACTCCTTTTAGTTTTCTTAGTTCTAATGTGGAACTATAAAATTAAAAATGTAAATGTATTTTCTGTTAAAAACTTACTCTTATTATTCTTTTTAGTTTTCTTTGCTTCTCTTGCACCTGTTTTAAGGGTCGATGGAGCATTAGATTACTATATGTCAGATCCAAGCTCATTAATACCTGATGCCCTGCCATATATGGGCGAGTTATTTAAGCGATTCAGTGATATTGATATTTCGCTATTTATCTTTCCATATTTTGACTCTATTAATAAGCTTTGGTTTGGTAGTACGTTTATGGACTTCTTTACAGGGTTTATTCCAAGCTCATTTTATGAGGCTAAACCACCACTAGATGAAGGTGTTTATATCTATAATTTCGCGCAGGGGAATAATGTTGCAATTAATTCACCATTTAAGTACATGATCCCTGTAGGTTGGCCTCTAAGTCGTGTAACTGCAGGTTATGTACACTTTGGTCCTGTTGGAGTTATTTTGTATGCAATTTTGACAGGTATGATTTTAAAATATTTCTATCAAGTAATGATCAGTTCAAAGTTTGCTCCTTTATGGGTTTCTTTTTATGCCTTTATGATGTTAACAGGGTTTGGTATTTCAAACGCTTTTATTTTTAACACATTAACCATATTCGTTTTATTAATGTTATTCACTTTGTTTATTTACTTATTTGAGGGCAAGAAGAATGTATCTCGTTAACTTTTCAAATCAGATTGCTGCAGGCCCCAAAAATATTGCTAATAATTTTATCCGTAATGCATTGCAAAGCGGTGAGAAGTTCGTATTTATTGTGCCAAACTTGCCTGAGTTTCTAACATACTCAGAGACAGAAAATTGCAAATTTGTAGTTGTTGATGTAGTACCTGGCAGCATTAAAGCTTTATTGAATGTGTTTAAAGTCAACTTTTCTTTGATGAATTCATTAGTAAAACAATATGAGCCTAAAGCAATTCTTGCTTTCGGTAATTTTTTATTTGGTATTAAAAGTAATCAGAAAAAAGTAGTCTTACTTCATCATCCATACATCGTTGATGATCGTTTATATGGTAATTTATGTGGAGTTGCAAAAATTGCCGAGAAAATTAAGCGTTACCTTTTTGGTAAAACAGTTAAAGCTGTAGACACAGTTGTTGTTCAAAGTAGCTACATGCAAAAATTGCTCAATGAAAAAGTAACAATTGATTCTGAAATTATTTTTAACCCAATTAGCGACAACTTCAAAAGAGAGAGCATAGCAAATTTTCAAGCTAAACAAGAGTTACCTAAAGTAAAAGAACTACTTTATGTTAGTCGCTTTTATGCACATAAAAATCATGCATTTTTATTGAAGCTTGCTTCTGAAATAAAAGAAAAGGCATTACCTGTTTTTATTAATATTACGGTTGATGAGTCAATAGCTGAAGCTGCAGAGTTTATAGCAGCTATAAAAGAACAACAATTACCGATCAATAACCTAGGGGAGTTACCTCAGGCAGATCTTAAGCAATATTATCAAGACTTTGCATTTGCGGCTATTTTTCCTTCAAAATCTGAAACCTTCGGTAACCCTTTAATAGAGGCTATGTTTTACGATCTTCCAGTTATTGCCCCAGACCTTGATTATGCTCATTCAGTTTTAGATCAAGCGGGTGTGATTTACAAAGAAGATGATGTGCATGATTGCGTAAACCAAATAATTAAGTTATTTGATCTGGAAATGTATAACGATACGCGCCTAGCTTCACACACGAGAGCGCAGTTATTTCCTGATTCAGAGTCATGGTTTGAAACTTACATGGCGCTTTTGAGGTAGTACATAAATGAAGTATGTTTATAAAAGCAATAATCTAGACTTTTTAAGATTGGTACTTGCCACGGCAGTAGTGTTTTTACACTTAGCCTTTTTAGCTAAAACCCCCCTGACTGAGTCAGTTAGTGAATCACTACACTGGTTATCTGGTAGTGCCGTGTCAACATTCTTCATCGTTAGTGGCTTTTTGATTTATATGAGCTACGACAGAAAAAAAACCGTAATTAATTATTTTTGGGGACGTTTTCTTCGCCTTTACCCCGCATATATTTTGTTAATTTTGTTTTCTAGCTGTTTATATTTTATGGTCGGGGACGGGAGTTCGGTTGGAAACTATGCATCTGAAATTAAGTACTTTATAGCTAATGCGGTTTTTCTGAATTTCTTAGCACCTACTATTGATGGTGTATTTTCAACGAATCCAGAGCCCTTTATTAATGGTTCATTATGGACTTTAAAAATAGAAGTTATGTTTTATTGCATGGTTCCTATTATTTACATGCTGTTAGAGCGCAAATATAGTTACTTATATATGTTGGTAATCTATGGATTATCATTCATTTATAAAGATTTTATCTTATTGCATAAAGATACTATTCCAATGGCTGAAACACTGGCATCACAGCTGCCAGGGCAAATGATGTATTTTGTTTCAGGTATATTTTGCTTTAAATACTTTGATATATTGAAAAGACAATTTTCAGCTTTGTTAATTGCATCTATTATTTTGATGTGGCTGAATTTCCCTTACTTACAACCATTTGTAATTGCTGTTTTCATTACATTGGTATTTATTTCACTGCCTAATGTACTTTCATTTAAAAAGTTGGGCGATATTTCATATGGTGTATATATCTTTCATTTCCCGATCATTCAGTTATTTATAGCAAATGGTTTTGAGTTTAATACGGTTTCATCTTACTTCGTGCTATTTACGACGATATTTGTCGTTTCTACAGTTTCGTGGAAACTAGTTGAAGCACCGAGTTTAAGACTTAAGAATAGATTCTTTTAGGAGTTAATGTGGGAGTCTTAATTACAGGTGGAAATGGCTTTATTGGTAAGAAGCTTGTTGATTATTTAGCAAAAGATTTCTCTATCTCGATAACACAAAGAGAGGGCGAAATTACTACTCAAGCCGCAGTTAAATCTGTAGTAACTGGTGACTTATCTGAATTTGCTCAGTGGGATAGTGCGCTAAAAGGATGCACTCAAGTTATTCATTTGGCATCGTTTGCTCATAAACATGCACCAGCTATTCAAGAGCTTGAGCAAACAAATATTAGTGCTCTAAAGGACTTATTAGTAGCGTGTAAAAACAGTAATATAAAAAAGTTTATTTACTTTAGTACGGCATATGTGCACGGTAAATTCGCGAATTTAGATATTAATGAAAACTCTTCATTAATTGATGGGGAGCCACAACTTCAAACGAGAATCATCGCAGAAGACTTAGTAAAAACTTTTTGTTCCGATTCAGGCATTGATTACATTATAATTCGCCCTACACTTGTTTTGAGCCATGATGCACCTGGGAACATAAGAACTTTAGCTAAACTGGTCTCTAAAGTTCATGCTTTTCCTTTCAAAGCAATTAGCAATCAGCGTTCTTACTTATCAGTAGATAAATTACTTCGTTTCACCAAACTTTGCTTAATGACCGACAAAGTAAATGGTGAAACTTACCTATTAGCTGATGAAAAAGCTTTATCACTTCAACAAGTGCTGAATTATCTTGCAGGTAGTCAAAAAGTAAATATTAGGCACTTTTACTTTCCTGAGGTATTGCTGCGTTTGGGTTTAAGAGTTCTAGGGCAAAAAGAACGTGAAAATGTCCTGCTTGATAACTTTGTGGTCGACTCTTCGAAAGCAGACAAACTTTTAACAGAAATAAATATGGGTAGACGTTAATGTTACGTATTTTAGATTTTTTCATTGCTTTGTTCGGATTGGTATTTGCTTTTCCTTTTTTGATTATACTTTTCATTATTGGTTTATTTGATACAGGCTCTCCAGTCTTTAGACAAGAGCGGGTTGGACGTAATCAAAAGCCATTCATCTTAGTAAAGTTTAGGACAATGAAGGTTGATACCGCATCTGTGGCAAGTCATCTAGCAAGCTCTGCTTCAATAACTCCATTTGGGTCGTTCTTACGTAAGACTAAATTAGATGAAATTCCTCAATTATGGAATGTGCTAAAAGGAGAAATGAGCTTAGTAGGTCCAAGGCCTGGGCTATTTAACCAAGAAGAGCTCATCTTAGAAAGAAGTAAATTAAACGTATTTGATGTGCGACCAGGAATTACTGGTTTAGCACAAGTAAACGAAATTGACATGTCAACGCCAGCTAAGTTAGCTGAGGTAGATAAGCAAATGATTGATACATTAAATATAAAACTGTATTTCAAGCTAATACTTATGACAGTAACAGGCAGTGGTAGTGGTGATAGAGTAAAGTAAATGACTTGGTAACAAATTTACACTCATTATTACAAACTAATAAAGAGTTCGCAGTCGTTTAAGGTTAAATTATTTTCATTGTTATGAATGTTGTTGCTGTAGTAAAATCGGCACAGATGTGAACACTTAGCTCAGGAAGGGCCCTCGATTGTTACTTAATTACCTTGTGAAATTACCAAGAAGCCAAAAACGTATTTTGTCTGTGGCTATTGATACAGTATTTATATTTACTGCTTTTTGGCTGGCCTTTATCTTGCGTTTAGATAACTTTGATGAATTCCACGAAGTAAAAAATTGGTGGTTGGTTTTTGCCATAACTCCATTAAGCCTTCTAAGTTTCATAAAGTTAGGCCTTTACCGTGCTGTGCTTAGGTACATAAACTCACAAGCTCTATGGGCAATTCTTGCGGGTGTAATTTTATCAACAATTTACTTTGTTGCTAGCTCATTCTTTTTAGGCGTACAGGTACCAAGAACTGTTCCTGTTATATACGCTTGTATCTGTTTATTGTTTATCGGTGGTAGTCGATTAACTGTCCGTGCGATTGTCGGTAAACTGATAATGCGCAGAAAAGAGAATGTAATTATTTATGGCGCTGGCTCTGCAGGTCGTCAATTATCCACAGCTCTAGCTAATGGACCTGAGTATGCGCCAGCTGCATTTATTGATGATGATATTAAAAAGCAAAATACCTTTATCCAAGGTATTAATGTTTTTCATCCTGATGACATTCCCTCAGTGGCAAATAGTAAATCGGCAAGTAAAATTTTATTAGCTCTTCCAAGTGCAGGGGGAAGCCGAAGAAAAGAAATTCTAAATAAAATTGAGTCTTTTAAATTACAGGTTATGACAATCCCTGGTATGGCAGATATTGTGGCTGGTAATACAAGCTTAGAGCAAGTCAAAGAAGTTGGTGTTGAAGATCTTTTAGGGCGGGACCCAGTAGAGCCAAACACAGAATTAATGTCTGCTAATATTCAAAATAAGGTTGTTTTGGTATCTGGAGCTGGTGGTTCTATAGGCTCTGAGCTTTGTCGTCAAATCGTTAAAAACTCACCGACGAAGCTAGTTTTGTTTGAGCTTTCTGAATATGCATTATATGCCATTGAAAAAGAGTTAAAGGATTACGTATTTAAAAATTCTTTAAATATCGAAATAGTGCCAATTCTTGGCTCTATTCAAAACTTTAAACTCATCTCAATGACACTTTCGTCATTTAAAGTGCAAACTATCTATCATGCTGCGGCTTACAAGCATGTTCCTTTGGTTGAGCATAATGTGATTGAAGGTGTTAAAAATAACATATTTGGTACCAGTAACATTGCCCGTGCTGCGATAGAAAACAACGTTGAGACCTTTGTACTTATTTCAACTGATAAAGCGGTTCGACCTACTAATGTCATGGGTACGACTAAGCGTATGGCTGAGTTAGTGCTGCAAGCATTATCTGATACACAAAAAGCTACGCGCTTTACTATGGTTCGTTTTGGTAATGTTCTGGGTTCTTCAGGCTCTGTTGTACCATTATTCAGGCAACAAATTAAGCAAGGCGGCCCTATCACTTTAACCCATAAAGACATAACTCGTTATTTTATGACTATTCCTGAAGCTGCACAGCTTGTTATTCAAGCAGGTGCAATGGGTAAGGGGGGCGATGTGTTCGTTTTAGATATGGGCGAACCGGTTAAAATAATGGATTTAGCGACTAAAATGGTCCACCTTTCAGGCTTAGAAGTAAAGTCAAGTAAACATCCTGCAGGCGATATTGAAATTCAATGTACTGGTCTACGTCCTGGCGAAAAGCTTTATGAAGAGCTATTGATTGGTGATAACGTTGTTGGTACTGATCATCAAAGAATCATGAGTGCACATGAAGTTAAAATGCCATGGGATGAGCTTGAACAAGTTTTACTTGAGCTTAAATCGTCATGTGATTTAAACGACCATCACTCGATTCGCAAGCTGTTGTTAGAAGCGCCAACAGCGTTCAATCCAACTGATGGTATTTGTGACCTCCACTGGCTTGAAAGTGTTAAAAATAACGAAAACGTAACTGTATTGAAGAATGCAAAGTAAAAAATAAAGCAGTTTAATTAGGTATATATGAAGATTACAATCGCGGGTACGGGTTATGTTGGTTTATCTAATGCCATGTTGTTGGCCCAACATAACAATGTAGTAGCTCTAGATATTGTTGAAGAAAAAGTAGCGCAACTAAATGCCGGGAAGTCGCCAATATCAGATACAGAAATTGAAGACTTTCTTGCTAATAAGCAACTAAGTTTTACTGCTACTACAGATAAGCAATTGGCTTATCAAAATGCAGATTTCATCATTATCGCTACACCTACCGATTATGATCCAAAGACCAATTACTTTAATACAAAGTCAGTTGAAGCTGTTATTGCTGATGTACAAGCAATAAACCCAACAGCAGTAATGGTTATTAAGTCAACTGTGCCTGTTGGTTTTACCGAAAGCATTAAACAAAAGTTTAATACCGATAACATTATTTTTTCTCCAGAGTTTCTAAGAGAAGGTAAAGCGCTGTACGACAACTTACACCCGTCGCGTATTATTGTGGGTGAGCGTTCAGAACGCGCCGAAGTATTTGCAAATTTATTAGTACAAGGGGCTATTAAAGAAGGTATTGAAGTTTTATTCACAGATTCAACCGAAGCAGAAGCAATCAAGCTGTTCTCAAATACTTACCTTGCTATGCGTGTTGCTTACTTTAACGAGCTTGATAGCTACGCTGAAAGTCATGGTTTAAACTCTAAACAAATAATCGAAGGGGTTAGTTTAGACCCACGTATCGGTGGTCATTATAACAACCCTTCTTTTGGTTATGGTGGCTATTGTTTACCTAAAGATACCAAGCAACTGTTGGCTAACTATCAAAACGTACCAAACAACATGATCCGCGCCATTGTAGACGCAAACTCTACTCGTAAAGACTTTATCGCAGAGTCGATTCTCGCCAGAAAGCCAAAAGTGGTTGGCATACATCGCTTAATTATGAAAGCTGGTTCAGATAACTTTAGAGCATCCGCTATTCAAGGCATCATGAAGCGAATTAAAGCTAAGGGCATTGAAGTAATTGTTTATGAACCTGAATTAGATGAAGCAACTTTCTTTAACTCTAAAGTGACCCATGACCTAGCTGAATTAAAGTCTTCTGCTGATGTAATTATTGCCAACAGAATGGTTACTGAGCTCGATGATGTTACTGAAAAAGTATACACCAGAGACTTGTTTGGTAGTGATTAGTTCTCACTAGAGGTTATAACAATTTTGTAATAGACACGCCTAAATTCTCTGCGTATAATCGCTGGCTCATAAAAACCAATCCTTTTGGATTGGTTTTAAGGAAAATGAGTATTTTAGGTGTGACTATGGAAAGTTGGTACTTACTTTTTTGTAAATCAAAACAAGAGCTAAGAGCTCAAGCTAACCTTCAAAACCAGGGTTTTGAAGTCTTCTTTCCCGAACATAAAATCGAGCGTATCGTAAAAGGTCGCCGTTCAATTCGTACATCTCCTCTTTTCCCTAGTTATTTATTTATAAAGCTAGACTCGCAAAACTGTAACTTTTCTGCAGTAAAAAATACCCGTGGAGTGAGTGGCTTTGTTGCTTATGGTCATAAATTTCAAATCGTACCTGATCAGCTAATTGCTCACCTCAAATCTATGAGTGATTTAAGAGAGGTAACATCAACGCTACCAAAAGCCGGCGACGTTGTTTACCTAAATACCGAATCATTTAAAAATGTCCAAGCTATATACCAAGAGTCAGATGGTGACATGCGTAGCATTTTGTTGGTTAACTTATTGAACAAACAAGTCACCGTAAGTGTAGATAACAAAGAAATCAGTTTATGAGTCGCGATTCAAAACGACATTAACGTAGGAACGCTTTTAGCCGTGAACATGATTTAAATGTTCGGCGTTAAAACACCTCGTACGGAACGGATAATTTATAAGTCGTGATTCCGCGCGACATTAACGTAGGAACGGCTTTAGCCGTGAACATGTTCAAAATGTTCGGCGTTAAAACGCCTACTACGGTGTAAGCATTAAGGTTTAACACGTAAAAAACAAAAAATAATAAAATCAGTACGTAGGAACTGCAACCTAGGGGCGGAAGCGTGCCCGAAGCCGTAGGAACGACTTTAGCCGAGAATGATTGAAAATGTTCGGCGTTAAAACGCCTCCCACGGTCGTTGGCGTCACGCTTGCTTAGCGCGTCTCAAATACGGCGCTGTTGTTAATAATTCGCGCGAAATAAATTTCACGCCTACAAAAGGGCGAATTCCGAAGGGTAAGGCTTAGCCAATCGCGTAGGAACGGCTTTAGCCGTGAATGGTGAATAATGTTCGGCGTTAAAACGCCTCCTACGAAGTAGGCTTTTGTATTAATAACGCGATACCGCTTGCAAACACACACAAGCAACGATTTACAATCTTGAAGAACCTAGAACCTAGAACCTAGAACCTAGAACCTAGAACCTAGAACCTAGAACCTAGAACCTAGAACCTAGAACCTAGAAGTATTCATTAACTATTTTGCAAAAACCTGTCACAAGTGAGCGTTTACTAAACACTCAGTCTTGCGAACCTTGTAATGCCATGCTTTAATTAGGCAGCGTAAAAATAAACAGTTGTGGTTTTATTTTAACTGGACGTTTTAAGAATAATTATTTGGGAAATAACAATGGCGCTTAGCTGTAAAACAATTGTAACGTCATTTGCGTTACTAGCAATGACTGGCTGTACAATCATCCCCGGTAGCCATTTTGAAGGAATCGAATCGGGCGAACAAATAGATAATCTTGAGAAGGAGCTCGATAAAGTTAATATCCAAATCATCGACTCTTCTCTAATCAACCAACAAAAGCAAAGTAAAACGAAACCAGCGTTACCATCAAGCCTTGATGGCATCGACACCTCTGATTACCAGTACAAATTAGGTGTTGGTGATGTAATCACAATCGGCGTATGGGACCATCCTGAATTAACAATTCCTGCTGCAGTACAGCGTACTGCGGAGTTCGACGGCTTCCGTGTGCAAGCTGACGGCACAATTACCTTTGCCTACGCTCCAGATATTCAAGCAGCAGGTAAAACAGTACAGCAAGTTCATAAAGAGCTTGTTAAGCGTTTAAGCCGCGTAATCGAAGACCCACAAGTAGATATTAAAATTGTTGGCTTTAGAAGCCAAAAAGCCTATGTAACAGGTGAAGTAAATAACCCAGGTGTTCTTCCTGTAACTGAAGTGCCACTTACTCTAATTGACGCATTAAACCAAGCCGGTGGTTTAACAGATGCCGCTGATTGGCGCACTGTAACCTTTACGCGTGGTGATAAAACAGAGGTAATTCAATTAGATGATTTTTATGCCCATGGTGATATTTCGCAAAACCGTTTATTAAAACATGGCGATATTGTGCATGTTAATCGCAACGACATGCAAAAAGTGTTTGTATTAGGCGATGTAAAGCGTGCTGGTACAGTTGGCGTTAATCGTTATGGTTTAAATTTAGCGCAAGCTTTAAGTGATGCAGGTGGTTTAAACGAAAACACCGCTGACGCAAATGGTGTATTTGTGTTACGTAAACGCAGCTTAGAAAAAGACGGAATTATTGCTGATGTATATCAACTACATGCTAAAAATGTTGCAGCATTGGTGTTAGCAGAGCAGTTTGAATTACAGCCGCACGATATTGTGTATGTAACTTCAGCACCGCTAGCGCGTTGGAACCGTGTAATCAGCTTGTTATTACCATCGGTCAGCTCAGTTAATGCGATTGATGATGTTACAGGGTCAAACTAGGGGTAAGTAGTATGTTTGATTCTGTATTGGTTGTGTGTGCCGGCAATATTTGTCGAAGCCCAACCGCTGAATATGTATTAAAAAGTAAACTACAAGGTAAAAATGTTAGTGTGTCTTCAGCAGGTTTAACGGCCCTTGAAGGTAAGCACGCAGATGCACAAGCACAGCAAATTGCAACGCAACATGGTATTGATATGAGTGAGCATCAGGGCAGGCAAATCACCTCAGCCCTTGTTGCGCAGCACAGTGTTATTTTAGTGATGGAACAACGTCATATAAACGACTTATGTGCTCGCTACCCGCAAGCTCGTGGTAAAACATTTTTGCTAGGTAAATGGATCGGCGATAAAGAAATACCCGACCCATACCGTCAAAGCCAAGAGGCTTTTGAGCATGTTTACGCATTAATCGATAGCGCATGTAGCGCTTGGCAAAAGTATTTATAAGGAAAGGGTAGTAGATGAATGCTCAGCCCACTGCATTAGCAGCAAGTAAAAATCAAAATAGAAGTCAAGAATCGCAATCGCAAGAAATAGATCTACTCGCATTACTTGGTACTTTACTAGACCGTAAATGGTTTATCGTTTTAGTTACCGCTGTATTTGCCATTATTGGTGTAGCCGTTGCGGTATTAAGCACACCAATATATAAAGCAACAGCACTTGTACAAGTTGAAGAGAGCAGCCCGTCGGTACCTGGTCTTGATGATATGGCAGGAATGTTCGAAAGTAGCAGTGAAGCAGTAACCGAAATCGAGCTGTTAAAGTCACGCTCTGTGATTGGTGAGGCGGTTGATACTTTAAAGCTAAATATTATTGCAGAGCCTAAATTATTCCCAATTATTGGTGGTAAAGTTTACCGCAGCTTTGTTGCTGATTCAGAAGGAGATATAGCTGAGCCTTTATTGGGGCTGAGTAGCTACGCCTGGGGCGGCGAAAGTATCAATGTATTTAGGTTTAATGTGCCTAAAGCGTTTGAAGGCGAAGAGTTTGAATTAGTAATTGGCGAAAATAAAAGTTATGAGCTTTTTAACCCCGACGGTGAATCTGTCTTAAAAGGTGTTGTAGGCAAAGAGCAAATAGCAGGTTATTACGAATTAACAGTTCGTGATTTGAATGCGCGCTCTGGAACAGTTTTTACATTAGTTAAGAACAACAGATATCGCACTATTGTCGAGTTGCAAGAAGAGATTAGTGCCAGTGAAAAAGGTAAAGACTCTGGCATTATAGCGATGGGGTATGAGCATAAAAGCGCAGCACATGCAGCAAAAGTGCTTGATAAAGTAGCTGATATTTATGTACGCCGTAATGTAGAGCGTAATAGTGCAGAAGCTAAAAAGTCATTAGATTTTTTAGAGGTGCAATTACCTGAAGTTAAAAGGCAGCTTGAACAGTCTGAGCAACGTTTCAACGACTACCAAAAACAGCGTAACTCGGTAAATATTAGCCTAGAAACACAAGGTGTGCTTGAGCAAATTGTCGAGTTAGATACAACCTTGCAAGAGCTAGAGCTTAAGCGCTTAGAGTTGAGTCGTAAGTTTAAGCGAGAGCACCCAGCCTACCAAGGTGTTTTACAGCAAATAAAAGCAGTCGAAGATGAAAAAGAACAGCTAACGTCTAAAGTAGGTAACCTACCAGAAACACAGCAAGAACTATTACGTTTAACCCGCGACGTAGAAGTAGGCAACGAAATTTACATGCTTTTACTAAGTAAGACCCAAGAGCTTGATATTGTTCGCGCTGGAACTGTTGGTAATGTGCGTGTGGTCGATGCTGCAGCGGTAGATACCACAGAGCCTGTTAAACCTAAAAAAGCACTCATTGCTGTTGTTGCAACTTTACTTGGTGGCTTTTTAGCAGTTGCCATTGTGTTAATTCAAAAAGCAATGCATCGCGGTGTAGAAGACCCAACAGAGATCGAGAGCATTGGCTTACCTGTTTATGCATCAGTACCATATTCAGACTTTCAAGATAAACTTACAGGCTTTAGCAAGGCTAAAAAAGGCCGTAATAAAGCTAAGACTATTCTGGCAGTAGATAACCCAGCTGATTTATCGGTAGAGGCACTACGCAGTTTACGCACAAGCCTACACTTTGCGATGATGGAGGCTAAAAACAACATTATTGCTATATCTGGCCCAAGCCCGGGTGTGGGCAAGTCGTTTATCTCAGTAAACCTGGCAGCAGTACTCGCACAAAGTGGTAAAAAAGTACTGATTATCGATGCTGATATGCGTAAAGGTTACTTACAAACTCAGTTCGGTATGAAGTGGGACGATGGTTTAAGCGATTTATTATCGGGCCGTTTAAACCTTGAGCAAGTGACTAAAAAGTCACAAGTTGAAGGGTTAGATGTAATCACCCGTGGTCAAATACCACCAAACCCATCTGAGCTATTAATGCATAGTAACTTTAGCAAAATAGTTGAAGAGGTAAGTGGCAAGTACGATATTATCATTGTTGATACACCACCTATTTTAGCGGTTACAGACCCTGCAATTGTAAGCGCTCATGCAGGCAGTACATTATTAGTAACGCGCTTTGGCCAAAACCATTTACGTGAAATTGAACTTACTCGTAACCGCTTTGAGCAAAACGGCATAGACGTAAAAGGTGTTGTATTTAATGGTGTAGTACGTAAAGCAAGTAATGCATACGGTTACTACGGTTATTACAACTATGAATATAAATCTGATAAGTAATTAAAGACGTTCTAGGTTCTACTTGACTTAATTGTCACCACGAAAAGCGTGTTGAAGAACCTAGAATTGAATTAAAAATTTTAAATAATCTCGGTGATTGAAGCCCAAATTCTGAAATCAAAGCACCAATATCCGAAAACAGACATCTGATATCTTAAAACTGATATCTGAAACCTGATATCAAACCTCTGATATCTAACCTCTGATATCTTTCACTTGATACCTCACGTCTAACCTCTGATATCTAACTTCTGACTTCTCCTACGGCTTCTTTCTTTCGAAACCTAGCATACTTTCATGGAGTAAAAATGGAAATCTCCCAAGCCCGCATGACTCACCTAAAGCAACTCGAAGCTGAATCTATCCACATTATTCGTGAAGTTGCTGCCGAATTCGATAACCCAGTAATGCTTTACTCTGTCGGCAAAGACTCTGCGGTAATGCTGCACTTAACAATGAAAGCGTTTTACCCAGCTAAACCACCGTTCCCTTTAATGCATGTTGATACAACATGGAAATTTAAAGAAATGATCGAGTTTCGCGACAAAATGGCTGAAAAGCTAGGTTTTGACTTATTGGTGCATATTAACCAAGAAGGTGTAGATGCAGGCGTAGGCCCATTTACCCATGGTAGTGCAAAACATACCGACATCATGAAAACTCAGGGGCTAAAACAAGCATTAGATAAGTACCAGTTTGATGCAGCATTTGGTGGTGCACGTCGCGATGAAGAAAAATCACGCGCTAAAGAGCGTGTATATTCATTCCGCGATAAAAACCACCGTTGGGATCCTAAAAACCAGCGCCCTGAGTTATGGAATACCTTTAACGGCAAAGTAAACAAAGGCGAGAGTATTCGTGTATTCCCACTAAGTAACTGGACTGAGCTAGATATTTGGCAATACATCTACCTAGAAAATATCGATATTGTACCACTTTACTTAGCGGCAGAGCGCCCGGTAGTTGAGCGTGACGGTACATTAATTATGGTTGATGACGAACGTATGCCACTTGAAGAAGGCGAAGTGCCAATGAAGAAAATGGTACGCTTTAGAACCCTAGGCTGTTACCCGTTAACAGGTGCGGTTGAATCTAACGCCACAACGCTACCAGAAATCATTCAAGAAATGTTACTAACCAAAACATCGGAGCGCCAAGGCCGTGTAATCGATCACGATTCATCAGGCTCAATGGAGAAAAAGAAAATGGAAGGTTACTTTTAAAAAGCCGTAAGCTCTAAGCTGTAAGTCTTAAGTGGATTAAAGACTTTACTAAATAGATACAACAAGGAATTGTTATGAATTTTGAAAATTTAGAAGTTTGGAAGCGTTCGGCAAGGTTGTCTTCGAATATTTAAAAAGGAACAACTGAATTGCGGGATTACGGCTTTCGAGATCAGCTGACTAGAGCGGCTTATCAGTACCTAGTAACATCGCGGAAGGGATGAGTAGAGATAGTAATAAAGAAAAACGTCGATTTTTAGATATTGCTCGCTCATCGCTTTCAGAAGCCCGGACTCAAAGTTATATCGGAATAGAAATTGGTTATATAACTAACGATATTGGGTCTTTATGGGTTGCCGAAACAAAAGAGTTACACGCAATGATTTATTGCCTAAAGAACTCGATTGAAACAAAATAATACTTATAGCTTATAGCTTATAGCTTATAGCTTATAGCTTAAGTAAGGATGGAAAATGACTGAACAAATTACTCCAAACCTTCTTGAAACAGATATCGAAGGTTACTTAAAACAACACGAAAACAAAGATCTACTGCGCTTTTTAACTTGTGGTAATGTTGATGATGGTAAATCAACATTAATTGGCCGTTTATTACATGACTCAAAATTAATTTTTGAAGATCATATGGCGGCAATCAAAAACGACTCAAAAAAATTCAATACCACAGACGAAGAGTTCGATTTAGCGTTACTGGTAGATGGCCTTCAGTCAGAGCGTGAGCAAGGTATTACCATTGATGTAGCTTACCGTTATTTTGCAACAGAAAAGCGTAAGTTTATTATTGCTGACTGCCCAGGGCACGAGCAATACACACGTAATATGGCAACCGGTGCATCTAACTGTGATCTTGCCATTGTGATGATTGATGCCCGTAAAGGCGTACAAACCCAAACTAAGCGCCACAGCTATATTGCATCACTACTTGGCCTTAAGCACGTTATTGTCGCCATTAATAAAATGGACTTAGTTGATTACAGCCAAGATGTTTACCGCCAAATTAAAGCGGATTACAAAGCCTTTGCTGAGCAATTAGATATTCCTGATGTACGCTTTGTACCAATCTCGGCGCTTAAAGGCGATAACGTTGTTGATAAAGGTAACAACCTAGATTGGTACCCAGGTGCTACATTAATGCAATTACTTGATACAGTAACCATTAGTGACGATAAAAACCTAGATACCTTCCGCCTGCCGGTACAGTATGTTAATCGCCCTAATTTAGATTTCCGCGGCTTTTGCGGCACGATTGCCAGCGGCATTATTAATGTAGGCGACCAAATTACAGCATTCCCATCGGGTAAAACATCATCGGTAGAGCGAATAGTTACTGCTGATGGCGATTTACCAAGCGCCTTTGCCGGTCAAGCAATCACACTTACTTTAAAAGACGAAATTGATATTTCGCGCGGTGATGTGATTGTTAAATCAAGCAATGATCAAAAACAACAGCCGACAACGAGCTCAAGCTTTGCTGCAACGCTTGTATGGATGGCCGATGCCGCAATGCAGCCTGGTAAAGAGTACGAGCTAAAAATTGGTACTAAAAACACCTTTGGTAAAATCAGCAATATTAACCACCGTATTGATGTAAATACCCTAGAGCAAATTGATGCTAGCGAATTACAATTAAACGAAATTGCCAATTGTACTATCGAAACATCAGCCCCAGTGGTGGTTGATCAATACAGGCAGGTTGTTGGTACCGGTTCATTCATCATCATTGACCGCTTAACCAATGTAACGGTTGGTGCGGGTATGATCACAAATACAACCGCCGAAACTCAAACCTTAAACACTGAACCTCGTATTTATACAGACGCTGAAATCGCATTGAACAAATATATAGCTGAACACTATCCAGAATGGAATATTACAAGAGTAGGATATAAGTAGTGATAATTTTTTTAGTTGGTACTCCTCGCTCAGGAACAACACTGATTCAGTCTGAAATAGCAAAAGTAATAGGGGCATATACTGGCCCCGAAACTCATTATTATTCACTTAGAAATTCTAAAAATTTTTTAACCAAAAAATATTGGAGAAAAAATCAGGCTGCTTATAATACACTGAAAAACTACTCCAAAAGCTCAAGTGTAAGTTTGAATAGTAGCAAAATAAATCCATGGTTTCATGAATTAGAAGTTCAATATAAAAATGTAATCGAAAAAACTCCTAGGCACTTACATTACTTAAGTCATATTTATAGAGACTTTCCTGATTGTAGGGTATTCGCTATCGTAAGAGAGCCTTATTATGTTTGTAGATCTATGTATTTTGCTTCTAATGAACACCCAAAAGCTTGGAGTGGTAGACGGAGTATTAGAGATTGTGTTAATAGGTGGATAGCTGATACTAGAATAATAATAAATGAATCAGAACGCTTAAAAGTCATTTGCTATGAAGATACTTTGTGTGACGAATTTGATTGGTTAGCTTTACTAGGAAGTGATGTGGAGTTGGGGACGCATAAGTTTGAAGCTAGTGATATTATAAATCCAGAAGAGCACTGGAAAAGTAATAACTTAAAAGCTAAAGGTACAGTTACAGACTATTCTGATTTCATCTCTAAGGATGAATTCTATTCTATTTATGGGGTAGAGTTGATTAGTTTATGGGAAACAGTGAAGTCATTCAAATGCACAAAACAATAAAATTTAATATATTATCTTTTGTAATATTTTTGTGCATAATATTTAGTGTTTGGATTAATCCGTCTTTATTTGGTGGGGTTATTCCAATGCCAATACCATATTTACTTGTTTGTATTTTAATTTTATTCTACAAGATTAATATTCGAACTATCTGGTATTTTACATTTTTTTTATGTGCTGTTTTAGTTTCTTCTTTACTTTCGCCAGGTTTTTATAACGAACCTACTTCTGTTCTATTGGGCGGGTTTCAGTTAGTTGGCTCTATTTCACTTTTCTTAATCTTAGTTGACATCACAGCTAGAAATAATAACTCTGAACATATAGAGCGATGGATATTTCGACTTTTTTATTTTCTAGTTTTCCTTGTCTTTTTTGAAATTTTTCTCGGAGGAAGAGAAGTTTTAGAACTACTAAGAAACTTAATTTACGAAAAAAGCCTTTACACAAGCTTTGAACGAGATGTAAGAGAATACGGCTTAGTGAGGCCAATGGCATTAAATAGAGAGCCTGCACACCTTGCATTTTTACTATCAACTCTTAGCTTTTTCATTATTAATAAGAAAACTTACAGTTTCAATAAGAAACTACTTTTATCTTTTGCACTGTTTTTTGTATTTATTTTGCTTATAAGAAGTCCCGTACTGATCGTTTTGCCGCTGGCTCAGGGGTTTATTTGGTGTTTTGTCTATAAAAAAAATGCATTTTCCTCAGTGGTCGGTTTGATCTTCCTAACTATATGTGGTGCGGTTTTCTACGCTTTTATATTTGATATAATATCCAGTCGATTCGACAACATAATGGCTGGCTCTGATTTTAGTGCGGTTGCGAGGCTGATTGCACCCATAATGGTTTGTGTAGATGTTCTGAGAGATTACCCAATTTTTGGTGTTGGCGTTAGCTCTGATGGTACGCTTTTTAAGTATGTTTATGATCTTTTTGTTAGTTTTGGTTTTAAATCAAGATTGTTGGATATGGATAATTCTTCAATAGCTAATTATGTCACCAATTACTTTTTTCAGATTTTCATTTATTTTGGTGCTTTGGGTGGGGGGGGATTACTTTTAATAAAATACAAATTTTTATCCCTTTATAACTCAAAAGTTTATATTTTTCTTGGTTTGTTTTTTATTTTTTCATTGGCTATTGGTGGGCTTGTAACCTCAAAAGTTTGGGTTTCATTTTTCATTATCTGGCTTGCAGTGAAAGATTACTTAGGTTTCGAGTATGAAGAAAATATTTGTCGTTGATCCCTCTCTTTTTTCGCTTCCATATGATAAGAAGTTAGTTGAAGAGCTTTCAAAGGTCGAGTCACTCGATGTTACTTTATTTGGTAGAATGTTAAGAGAAAATGAGAGTAATAACTTTAGTTTTAAATTTATTCCTTATTTTTATAATTTCACATCTAAATTAGGTTTGAAAAATAAGTATTTAAAAGCCTTCGAACATTGCATGAACATGTTATTTTTCCTCTTTTATGTAATTAGAAAAAGACCGGATGCTGTACATTTTCAGTGGTTGGCTATTCCTTTTGTGGATAGTATTTTTATTAAAGCAATTAAGCTCTTTAGTTCTTCTAAAGTTATATTTACTGCACACAATTCAACAGCATTTCATGGCGAGAGCACAAGCCCATTACAAAGTTTGTATTGGGAGAAGTCTCACTTAGTCTTTGACAGGATACAAGTTCATAACCATGAAACAGCTATCAAGTTAATAAATAATGGTATTGCAATCCAAGATAAGTTTTTTATCGCCCCACATGGCCCTTTGTCATCAATAAATAACATAAATCAGGAGGAGGTTGATACTCCTGTGAAAGTATATGATTTTATCATGTTTGGAAATTTAAAAGGGTATAAAGGGGTTTCATTTTATTTAGAAGCTCTTAGTGAATTGTATGAAAAAGGATTTAAGTTTAAAGCTTTAATGGTAGGGCGACAGTATTTATCTGAAGCTGATTTAAATTTAAGCAGTGAATTGGAAGCATTAGGACTGCTTGATACTAAGTTTGGCTATTTAAAGGATGAGGAGCTTGAAAGCTTTGTAAGGTTTACTAAGTTTTCAGTATTTCCTTATAAGGAAATAGATGGAAGTGGAGCTTTGGCTCTGGCTGTATCTTTAGGAAGTGTACCAATTATTACTAAGCTACCTGGGCTGTTGGAGCCTACAGATAACGGGAAAAATGCTCTTCTTATTGCTGAATTAACTAATGACTCATTAACACAAACTTTGATAGAGGCATTATCTGTTTCTAGTCTGAGGCTCCATGAAACTACCGAACGTGGCAAGTTGTTTTTCATTAACCATTATTCTTGGGAAAATGCCGCGCTTATTCTAACTGAAGAGTATTCAAAGTGATTGATTTAAGTATTATTATACCCGTATTTAATGAAGAGAAATTTATAGCTAAGTGCTTGGATAGTATTATTCAACAAGATTTTGGTGATATGAAAGTTGAATTTTTACTTTCTGATGGAGGTAGTACTGACTCAACTAAAAAGATAATTAATAAGTATATTTTACAAGATAGTAGAGTGAAGGTTTTTGATAATAAAAAGAAATTTCAAGTATATGCTTTGAATCAGCTGGTACGTGAAGCTGCTGGAGAATATATAATAAGATGCGATGCTCATGCCTTATATGAAAATGGTTATTTTATTAGTCTGGTAAATTATTTAAAAAACAATACAGATGTGGGGAACGTTGGTTCAAAAGTAGAAACTGTTACTGCGAGTAGTGATGAGATTCCTCAGTTGATTGCTATTGCCCTTGGCTCCAAATATGGAGTCGGCTCTTCTCATAGAAATATTACTTCAAATGAGCCTATCGAAGTTGATACCGTATTATTTGGAGCTTGGAGAAGTAGCCTTTTTAAGGAAGTTGGTGATTTTGATGAAACATTTGTTAGAGGGCAAGATTTAGAACACAATATAAGAATTGTTAAATCTGGTCTAAAAGTCGTGCAAATTAACGGTCCCAAAGTTACTTACTTTGCTAGAGATAAAGTTTCCAAGCTATTTAACATGATGAAACAATATGCATCTGTTAAGCCTTTTATATTTATGAAACATGGTATATTTCCAACTTTAAGATCTTTGATTCCATTTTCCTTTTATTTATCACTCATTTTTCTATGTTTAATTTCTCCTGTTTCAGCATTCGGTTTGATATGTGTATATTTACTTTATCTATTCAGTGGTGCTTATAAAGAAATACAAAATCGAAATGCATTTAGTAAATTTTCATTTTTCAAATTAGGTACTTTGTTTATTGTTCAACATATTGGTCATGCTTATGGAATGTTGATTGGTGGGCTTTCCTCATTCCGAGGAAAAAATATTAAATGGAGAGAAACACGATGATTTTACCAGTAATCATGGCGGGTGGTTCAGGGACACGCTTATGGCCACTTTCACGTGGCAATTATCCAAAACAATTTTTATCGCTTAACGGCGAGCAAACCATGCTTCAAGACACGCTAAACCGCTTAACGGGGTTATTGCATTCACCTGCAATGCTAATTTGTAATGAGGAGCATCGTTTTATTGCAGCAGAGCAAGTGCGCCAATTAGGTGCCGAGCATGGCGGTATTTTTTTAGAGCCAGTAGGACGTAATACCGCCCCGGCTATTGCTTTGGCTGCTTTTAAAGCCATTGAAAATGAGCAAGACCCATTATTACTTGTGCTTGCTGCAGACCATGTAATTGAAGACTCAGTTGCTTTTCAGGCAAGTGTAAATAAAGCAGCTGAATTAGCAAACCAAGATAAACTAGTTACATTTGGCATTGTAGGTAACAGCCCTGAAACAGGTTATGGCTATATTAAACGTGGTGAAGCTGTAGAGCATGGCTATGTTGTTAACAGTTTTGTTGAAAAGCCGAACTTAGATACAGCCAAGCAGTATATTGAAAGCGGTGATTACTACTGGAATAGCGGTATGTTTTTGTTTAAAGCAAGCCGCTATTTAGAAGAATTAAAAGCATTTCGCCCAGATATCTATGCAGCTTGTGAAAAAGCCATTGCAGTACAAAACAGTGATATGGATTTTATTCGCGTAGATAAAGCCGCTTTTGAAGCCTGCCCTGATGAGTCGATTGACTATGCTGTAATGGAACACACAAAAGATGCTGTTGTTGTGCCTATGGACGCAGGTTGGAGCGACGTAGGTGGTTTTGCTGCCCTTTGGGAAGTGTCGTCACAAGATGAAAATGGCAATGCCTTTAAAGGTGATGTAAAAGCGGTAGATACAAAAAATACACTTGTATTTGGTGAAGATAAACTCGTTGCAACAGTCGGTGTTGAAGACTTGGTGATTGTAAACACGAAAGACGCTATTTTAGTTGCCCATAAAGATAAATCACAAGAAGTTAAAGCGATTGTAAACCAGTTAAAAGCGGAAGAACGTTCTGAAGTTACGTTCCATCGTGAAGTGTATCGCCCATGGGGTAAATATGACTCAGTTGATAACGGTGAGCGCTTCCAAGTAAAACGTATAACCGTAAAGCCAGGTGCAAAACTATCGGTACAAATGCACCACCACCGCGCAGAGCATTGGATTGTGGTATCGGGTACAGCAAAAGTACAAATTGATGAGACAGATCAATATGTAACAGAGAATGAGTCTGTGTATATTCCAATTACAGCGGTTCATGCGTTAGAAAACCCGGGTAAAGTTGACTTAGAGTTAATCGAAGTGCAATCGGGTTCGTACTTAGGTGAAGATGATATCGTACGTTTTGAAGACCGTTATGGTCGAGTGAAATAAACGAAGAGATAGATGTTAGAAGTTAGATATCAGAGCGCAGCTAGCGCAACTCGTATTGTGCTAGTTGTATGCTTTTAGAATAGTTAAATAAATAGGTTTTTTATGGATAGCCAGTTAGTTTGCTCTGAAATCATTGCAAAGAGTGGTATAGAGTTCGGTACGAGTGGTGCGCGAGGTCTTGTAAAAGATTTTACCCCAGATGTAAATGCAGCATTTGCTTTAGCCTTTATATCAGCAATAGAAAATGAATTTTCATTTAATACAGTTGCAATTGCTATAGACAATCGCCCAAGTAGTTATGCAATTGCGCAGGCATGTGCAGAGGCTTTAAAGCAATACAAGTTAAATGTAGTGTTTTATGGAGTAATACCAACGCCTGCACTTGCTTACAAAGCAATGCAAGATAATATGCCTTGCATCATGGTTACTGGCAGCCATATTCCATTCGATCGCAATGGTTTAAAATTTTATCGCCCTGATGGTGAGATCACAAAAGCCGATGAAAAGGCTATCTTAACAAGCAAAGCCATATTCACAGCGTTACCAGAACATCTAAGTGAATTGCTATTAGATAAGACTGCTTGTGAATTCTACACAGAGCGTTACACCTCGCTTTTTAATGCTGATAACCTTAAAGGTAAGAAAATCGGTATTTATGAGCATTCAAGTGCTGGGCGTGATATTTATAAAGTGCTATTTGAGCAATTAGGTGCAGAAGTCATCAGCCTTGGTAGAAGTGATGAATTTGTACCAATCGATACCGAAGCTGTATCGGAAGAAGATAAGCAAAGAGCACTTGATTGGTCCAATGAATACAGTTTTGATGCTATTTTTTCAACAGACGGTGATGGTGATCGCCCCTTAATTGCAGATGAAGATGGTGATTGGTTACGCGGTGATATTTTAGGATTGCTTTGTAGTCAGTTATTAAATATCGAAGCACTTGCAACCCCAGTAAGTTGTAATACAGCAATTGAAAAATCATTAAACTTTAAGCAAGTTAAACGTACTAAAATTGGCTCGCCATATGTTATTGCTGAATTTGCAGAGTTAGCTGAACAATACACATCAATAGCAGGCTTTGAAGCGAATGGTGGTTACTTACTAGGTTCAGATATAACATTCAATGGTAAGTTACTAAAGGCTCTACCTACAAGAGATGCACTACTTCCTGCATTGATTTTGTTAGCGCAACCTAAGCATGTTTCTGAGCTACTAGCCAAGCTACCACAACGATTTACTGCTAGTGACCGCATTAAGGACTTTGCAAGAGAGAAAAGTTTACAAATTATTGCTGCGTTACAGCAAAATCCGCAAAGCTTTTTGTTAGAACTAGGCTATGATGAAAGTTATGAATTAGACTTAACTGATGGTTTACGTATTTCGCTTGCATCTGGTGATATAGTACATTTAAGACCATCTGGCAATGCGCCAGAATTAAGGTGCTATGCTGAGGCTAAATCAAGCGAAAAAGCGATAAAGCTTGTAAATAAAGCATTGGTTTTAGTACAAGCATCATAGTTATTCGAACAAGCAGCAAGATACTTGCTGCTATCCCTTTTGTTTAGTAAAAATAAACGTTGTAAAAATGGCAATAACCAACGGTTAGATTATACTTTGAAGGCTACCATAATGAACAAGCAGTAATGTAATTATGGTAACCTTCCCCTAGTAATAATAAAAATGAGAAGTAAACATAAATGCATAAAGGTATTTTGCAAAGTAATTCAACAGTAATAGCATTCGTGCAGCGGATCCTCGATATTACTATTATTGTTGGTTGTTTATGGGTAGCTGTCGCTTTACAAGAAGTCCCCTGGTTACTTCAGCACACAACAGCATCCTTACTTGCAGTATTCTTGTTTCATTTCACTAGTGAGCTCGATAAACTTTACATTTCTTGGCGTGGTCTTTCTATTTATAAAGAGCTTAAAAAGACTATTTCGCACTGGTTTGTTAGTGCAGCTATCCTATTTTTAAGTGTTAACTTTTTAGCCCCGCAATACTTAAACCCTGAAGGTTTGCAGTTTTATTGGTTTGTATCAGTATTGGTTTCGCTGTGTGTATACCGTGTTGTATTGCGTTTTATATTAAGAGCATTGCGTTCTCAGGGGATAAATACACGCTCGGTTGTCATCGCAGGGGCGGGAACTTTAGGTCAACAATTAGCAAATAATATTATTGCTAACTCAAGTTTTGGCTTAGTCTTTGGTGGCTATTATGATGATACGGCACCAAAGCAAAAATTAGTTGCAGCTCAAACTATCGGAAACTTAGAGCAGCTAGTTGCTGATTGTAAAGAAGGGGGGATAGACCGGGTTTATATTGTATTACCGCCACAAGCTTATGAGCGCCGTAAATGGCTGGTTAAAGAACTAGCTGATAGCACTGCAAGTGTTTACATCGTACCCGATGTATTTACTTATCAGTTATTACACTCTCGCAGTGATACCATTATGGGTATACCTACAATCAGTATTTATGACTCACCGCTAGATGGTAGTAACGCCATCATCAAGCGTATTGAAGATATTGTACTCTCTACACTTATTTTAATAATGATATCCCCTGTTTTACTTGGCTTAGCCCTTGCGGTTAAGTTTACCTCTAAAGGACCAGTATTCTTTAAACAAAACCGTTATGGTATTGATGGTAAGCCGATTAAGGTATGGAAGTTCCGCTCGATGAACGTAATGGAAGACGGAGCTAAGGTAACCCAAGCCACTAAAAACGATTCACGTTTTACACCAATAGGTCAGTTTATTCGTAAAACGAGCTTAGATGAGCTACCGCAATTTATAAATGTATTACAAGGGCAAATGTCGATTGTTGGGCCAAGGCCTCATGCTGTTGCTCATAACGAAGAGTATCGTAAGCTTGTTGACGGTTACATGCTACGCCATAAGGTTAAACCCGGTATTACTGGCTGGGCACAAATTAACGGCTGGCGCGGCGAAACAGATACATTAGATAAAATGGAAAAACGCATAGAGTTTGACCTAGAGTACATTCGTAATTGGTCATTGTTATTTGACCTTAAAATAGTGTTTTTAACTATTTTTAAGGGCTTTATTAATAAAAATGCGTATTAAACATTAAGGAAAGAAAGATGAAAATTGCTGTAGTTGGAACAGGCTATGTAGGCCTGTCGAATGCGATGTTATTAGCACAAAAAAACAAAGTTATAGCATTAGATATTGATAAAGAGAAAGTTGCGCTTCTATGTGAAAAAAAGTCTCCGATAGTAGATGCTGAAATAAGTAAGTTTTTACAAAATGAGCAATTAAATTTTACTGCAACCATTGATAAGCACCTAGCGCTTAGTGGGGCTGATTTTGTAATTATTGCGACTCCTACGGATTATGAGCCTGAAACAAATTACTTTAATACGCGCTCTGTAGAGTCTGTAATTTCAGATGTTTTAGAGATCAACCCAACCGCAACCATGGTTATCAAATCAACAGTGCCTGTTGGTTATACAAAATCTGTTATCGAGAAGTTTGGCACTGACAATATTATTTTCTCACCTGAGTTTTTACGAGAAGGAAAGGCGCTTTACGATAATTTACACCCATCACGCATTATCATTGGTGAACAAAGTGAGCGTGCTGAAACATTCGCTTATTTACTAGCTGATGGGGCCGTTAAAGAAAATATCGATATTCTGTTTACTGATTCTACCGAAGCTGAAGCAATAAAACTATTCTCTAATACTTACCTTGCAATGCGCGTGGCCTATTTCAATGAACTAGATAGCTATGCTGAAAGTCATGGGTTGGATACTAAACAAATTATTCAAGGTGTTGGCCTAGACCCGCGTATAGGTAAACACTATAACAATCCATCGTTTGGTTATGGTGGTTACTGTTTACCAAAAGATACCAAACAATTATTAGCTAATTATCAAGATGTGCCAAACAATATGATTCGCGCAATTGTTGATGCTAATACGACTCGTAAAGATTTTATTGCGAGCTCTATCTTGGCACGCAACCCAAAAGTAGTGGGGATTTATCGGTTAGTCATGAAGTCAGGCTCTGACAACTTTAGAGCATCGGCTATTCAAGGTATTATGAAGCGCATCAAGGCAAAAGGCATTGAAGTGGTAGTTTACGAGCCAACCTTTGAAGGGGATGCGTTCTTTAACTCACGTGTGATTAAAGATCTTGATGAGCTTAAAAGTATCTCTGATGTAATCGTATCTAACCGTATGGCAGAAGAGTTGAGTGATGTTGTTGCTAAAGTATATAGCCGAGATTTGTTCGGTAATGATTAATCTTAATTGTGCAACCTCTGAGTAGTCTTAACCAAATGAAATCAAAAATTGAAGCACTGTTTGATGATAAAGAGCAACGTCATACAATTATAAATTCTGTTCTAGCCTTAGCTATAAGAGTTTTGGGGGCTTTTATGGCTTTTATCTTTAATTTGATAATAGCTAGAGGACTTGGTGCTGAGCAGTCAGGGTACTTTTTTCTCGCTCTTGCTGTGGCTATGTTACTTTCGGCGGTGTCTAGGCTCGGCTTTGACAATACTGTGTTGCGTTTTACGTCAGCAAATGCAGAGTGTGGTTATACAGTTAAAGCAATATTAAACTTTGCACTTAAATATGTTCTGCCAGTAGCAAGCTTATTTACTCTCTCTACGTATTATGTTGCACCTTGGGCTGCAGAAAATATATTTAATAAACCAGGGCTTGCAACAAGCTTGCAGTTTATAGCACCCGCGATAGTTGGTTTGAGTATCGTATTCTTAGTGGCAATGAGCTTACAGGCTCGCCATAAACTTATTGCTAGTATCCCTTGTCAAAACATTGCCCATTTAATGTTATGTGGCGCGGCAGTAGTTGTGTTTTCGGCTGACTCAGCAAGTACAGCAGCGCTTTATTTGAGCTTATCGTTAGGGGTAACCTCTAGCTTTTTTTACTGGCTAAATATTAAAAACTTAAATAATAATGGCGAAAAGCCAGACCCTAAAAAGCTTTGGCATAGTGCAAGGCCTAATTGGGTCATTATAATAATGAGCCAAGCAGTACAGTGGAGTGCACCGATCATCATAGGTGTATTTTTAGTGGCAGAACAGGTCGCTTTTTTTAGTGTTGCACAACGTATTGCACTTTTAACCTCGTTTATTTTAATGGCGGTAAATTTGGTTGTTGCACCCAAATTTTCGGCCTTTCATGCTAAGGGTGATGATGTTGGCATTCGTAAAACTGCTTTGTTCTCTGTGCGGTTATTAGTATTAAGTGCGTTACCCATAGTGCTCTTTATGTTGCTGTTTCCTGAATTTTTAATGGGCCTTTTTGGTGAAGAATTTAGGCAAGGAGCGCTAATTTTACAGATTTTAGTTTTAGGGCAAGCGGTTAATGTAGTAACAGGGTCTGTTGGTTATTTATTAATGATGAGCGGCCATGAGCGCGATATGCGTTTAGTCACACTCATCAGTGGTTTTGGTGTTTTAATCAGTGTGCCTGTTTTCACTAAGTTGTTTGGTGCTGTTGGTGCAGCGTCTGCCACTGCGTTTTTTGTTAGTTTACAAAACTTACTCGCCGTTTATTTTGTTAAAAAACGATTAGGCTTCAATACCTTAATGTTTTGGCAGAAGATATGATTTGGCGAGCTACGAGCTACGAGCTACGAGCTACGAGCTACGAATAAGGATGTTTGAATGATTTTACAGCAATGGTTGATAGTGGTTATATTTTTTACAACCATTGTATGCTTAATAAAATTTCAAAAATTCCCTGAGCGTGTATTTGCTGCCGCTTGTTTAGCCTGCTTTGCTACAAACTTGGTTTCTACCGAACAGCTTTTGAATAATGCAGTGAACCCAGGTTTAGTTACCTTGTTGCTATTAGTGGTATGTGCATTTGCTTTTGAGCGCACCAGCTTTTTACGCAAACTAGCTAATGTTTTATTTAATGGCTCTGTGGTTAAGTCTTATGTAAGAACCTTATTCGCAACAGTTGTGGCTTCTGGTTTTTTAAACAATACTGCTGTGGTTGCTACTTTAATTAGCCCAGTAAAAAATAATAAGCTTATTGCCCCTACCAAACTTTTACTGCCCCTTTCTTATGCCGCTATTTTAGGTGGCACCCTCACTTTAATTGGTACCTCAACTAACTTAATTGTTAACTCTATGCTGATTGAACGTGGTGCAGAGGGGTTTAAATTTTTTGACTTTTTACCTATTGGCTTAGCTGCCGTGATAGCCTGTGTACTAGTGATGGCACTCACGATTAACCGTTTAAAAGGTAAAGTATGCAAAAATGAAACCTCTAGCGATTATTTTGTTGAAGCTAAGGTGAATACCGACTCACCACTGATAGGTAAAACCGTAGAGCAAAATGGCTTACGTAACTTAGAGTCATTATTTTTGGTTGAAATAGTACGCGATAACCGCTTAATTTCGCCCGTAGCGCCAACGCAGATGATCCGTGAAGGCGATAAACTTATTTTTTCGGGCGATGTCACTAAAGTACTGGTGCTACAGCAATTTGAAGGCCTAAGTTTATTTGCAGAGCAAGATGGTTTACTACGCGATAACTTAACCGAAGTCGTTATTAAACCGGGTGCTGCAGTGGTGGGTAAAACTTTAAAAACGGCAGGCTTTCGAGCAAGGTTCGATTCCGCTGTAGTAGCAGTGCGTCGCGAAGGCGAAAAGCTCTCGGGCAAACTAGGTGATATCACCATACAAAGCGGTGACTTTTTGATTCTTGCTGTTGGCCCTGACTTTGCTAAACGTACTAACTTAACGAAAAACTTTTTTATTCTTAGCGGTGTTAAAGCCGATAACATGCTTAAAGGCTTAAAAGAGCGTATTGTTACTTGGGGCTTTGTGGCAACCATTGCTAGCTCGTTAATTTTTGATATTAGCTTATTAAAAAGCTTTATTTTTTATTTAGCCGTGCTGGTGAGTTGCCGTTGTTTATCGCTAAATGAAATTAAGCGACGTTTTCCACTAGAGCTTTGGCTTATTGTAATGAGTGCTTTAACATTAGCTACAGCCTTAGATAATTCAGGTGTATCTAAACTAATAGCAGAGCAAGTTGAGGGCTTACTTGCCGGGCAAAGCGTTTATATAGCCTTTATTGGTGTGTTTTTACTTACTCTATTATTTACAGAGCTAATTACTAATAATGCAGCCGCAGCGCTTACATTCCCCATTGCATTTAGCATAGCTCAAGGCTTAGGCGTAAGTTACATGCCATTTGTTCTTGCAGTCGCTTTTGCCGCGAGTGGCAGTTTTATTAGCCCTTACGGCTACCAAACCAATCTAATAGTTTACAATGCCGGCAATTACAAACTAACCGATTTCATAAAGTTCGGCCTACCGATTTCTATAACCTACAGCCTAGTGGTACTGACCCTGATACCCGTGTTTTTTCCGTTTTAGGTATAAGGCGCTAGGGGCTAGTGGTTAGGTAATAGGCGCTAGGTTGCTAGGAGCTAGGTGCTAGGCGTTAGCTAGAAATATGTCTTTAGGCTCTAGGCTCTGGGTCTATTTTGCGATAAGGTTTAGTGGTGAATGGATTTCACTTAATGGCGAAGGGACTAATTATGAAGTTTGAACAAATGGATGTATGGAAGAAGTCATCACGATTAGCATGTGACATATATAAAGTAATGTTTGTTTGCAAAGATTACGGTTTTAAAGATCAAATAACACGTGCGGCATTATCAATTCCTTCTAATATCGCTGAAGGCCTCGAAAGAGAAACAGAGAATGATGAAGCTCGTTTCTTGGGCTCTGCAGGAGAACTCGTAACTCAATTATATATTGGTATTGAGATAAAATTTATCGATAAGCATGTTGGCTTGCAATTAATATCAGAAGCAAAAGAAGTTGCAGCTATGATTGCAGCGTTAATAAAATTAAGAAAAGGCTGCGTTAAAGAGTCAGCCATAGATTATCATTTTGAAGAACCTAGAACCTAGAACCTAGAACCTAGAACCTAGAACCTAGAACCTAGAACCTAGAAACCCCAAGAGGTACCATGACCGAGAACATTGTATGGCACGATCAAACTGTTTCGCGTGCTGAAAAAGAACAACACAAAGGGCATAAGCCGGTATTACTTTGGTATACGGGACTAAGTGGCTCTGGTAAGTCGACTATTGCGAATGCGGTTGAGGCTAAACTATTCGAATTAGGTTGCCATACTTATCTGCTTGATGGCGACAATGTACGCATGGGCTTAAACAAGGGCCTTACTTTTAGCGATGAAGACCGTATTGAAAATATTCGCCGTATTAGCGAAGTAGCTAAATTGTTTGTTGATGCTGGTTTAATTGTATCAACCGCGTTTATTTCACCGTTTAAAGAAGACCGTGCTCGCGCTCGTAGCATCATGAACCAGGGGGAATTTGTAGAGGTGTTTATCGATACGCCATTAGAGGTTTGCGAAAGCCGCGACCCTAAAGGTTTATATAAAAAAGCCCGTGCCGGTGAGATCCCTAATTTTACAGGTATTAGCTCGGCGTTCGATGTACCAGAGCAACCAGAAATTCATGTAAAAACAACTGAGCAAACTATTAAGCAAAGCGTTGAACAAATTATTGGTTATTTACGCGAAGCAGGGATTATAGAAATCTAGAGCTAGAAACCTGACGTCTAAAATCTGATATCTGTCTTCTGACCTCTAACGTCTGAGATCTAACATCTGTAATCTGACTTCTAACCTCTGACTTCTATTATTCTTTGATATTTTATGAACTACGATATTTTTAACGGTGATGCAGATGGCATCATTGCACTTTTACAATTGCAGCTCGCTAACCCTGTTGAAAGCGTGAAAGTAACCGGTGTTAAACGTGATATTCAGCTATTGAAAAAAATTACTCCACAAGCTGGTGATAATATACGTGTACTCGATATTTCCATGGAAAAAAACATGGCAGAGTTGCACGACGCCCTTTGTGTGGGTGCACGTGTTATGTATGTAGACCATCATAAAGCGGGTGATATTCCAAACCACGCTAACTTATTTGCCCATATCGATTTAGATGCAAACATGTGTACTAGCTTAATAGTGAGCAACCTTATCGATAAGCAATATCACTTATGGGCAATCACAGCTGCTTATGGCGATAATTTATTTGCAAAAGCCGATAGCGAAGCCGATAAACTAGGCTTAACAGAGCTCGAAAAGTCACAACTTAAAGCATTTGGCACGTATATTAATTATAACGGCTATGGCAGTGAGGTAGCCGATTTACACTTTGCCCCAGCAGACTTATTTAACGAGCTACTAAAATATAAGTCACCCCTTGATGCCATTAACGACAGTGAGTCGGTTTATTACGTGTTAGAAAAAGCTTACAAAGCCGATATGCAAAAAGCAGCCGATGCTAAAGTTTTACATAATTGCGATACAGCAAAGGTTATTTTACTTGATGACGCCCCATGGGCGCGCCGTGTAAGTGGTGTATTAGGTAACGACCTTGCAAACCAAGCACCTAATAAAGCCCATGCAGTACTTACCTATAATAATAAAGGAAGTTATACCGTAAGTGTAAGAGCGCCACTCAACAATAAACAAGGCGCTGTTGACGTATGCAGTCAATTTGCCACCGGCGGCGGCCGCGCAGCTGCAGCAGGTATAAACGAGCTAGACCAACAACAAGTTGAACAGTTTATTACTACTCTAGTTAATTTTTATAACTAACTCCTTGCTAGTGGCACCCCAGCCACTAGCATCTTTTAGCTCCTAGCTCCTAGCTCCTAGCTCCTAGCTCCTAGCTCCTAGCTCCTAGCTCCTAGCTCCTAGCTCCTAGCTCCTAGAACCTATCGTTTCCTGTTCATCCTCCGTCAATATTATTACTGCTAACGTGTTTATAAATCTTTTTCTACTATTGCGCAAAATGAGTAAATAACTCATACTTTGTAATTATTTATTCTTATCACTACAATTAAGGGACTAAACATTATGAAAGCTGTCATTCCTGTTGCAGGCCTTGGTACACGCATGTTACCGATGACAAAGGCAATTCCTAAAGAAATGCTGCCGCTGGTTGATAAACCACTTATTCAATACATAGTAAACGAATGTGTTGCTGCCGGTATTAAAGAAGTCGTATTGGTTACTCATAGCTCTAAAAATGCCATTGAAAACCACTTCGATACCAGCTTTGAGCTTGAAGCAACCCTCGAAAAACGCGTAAAACGTACCTTGCTTGAAGAAGTGCGCTCAATTTGCCCACCAGATGTAACCATTATGCACGTACGCCAAGGCGAGGCTAAAGGATTAGGCCATGCTGTTATGTGTGCAAAACCAATTGTTGGCGATGACGACTTTGTTGTTGTACTGCCAGATGTAATTTTAGATAGCTACACAGCAGATCAAAAAACCGAAAACATTGCAGCTATGATTAAGCGTTTTAATGAAGTTAAAGCAAGCCAAATCATGCTAGAGCCAGTACCACAAGAAAGTGTACATAAATATGGTATTGCTGACATCGGTGGCGTTAAAATTAAAGCGGGCGAAAGTGCGCCGATTAAAACTATGGTCGAAAAACCAAAAGCTGAAGAAGCACCATCTAACCTTGCAGTTGTGGGCCGTTATGTTCTATCAAAAGCGATTTGGCCATTACTTGCTAAAACACCAGCGGGTGCAGGCGGCGAAATTCAGCTTACTGATGCTATCGATGAGCTAATGAAGCACGAAATCGTTGAAGCATTCCACATGAGTGGCCGAGCTCACGATTGTGGCGATAAGCTTGGCTACTTAAAAGCGATTGTTGAATACAGCATGCGTGATGAAAACTTAGGTGAAGAATTCACTGATTTTGTAACGCAAATGGTAGCGCCAGCAGCGCGTCATTTAAAAGCGGTTTAAAAAAGATATTAGATATCAGACGATAGATATTAAATTTCAGAAGTTTAGTGGTTAGAAGTTAATTTTTAGCTTTTAACCACTTGCTTTATCCCACCCCAAATAAAATCTTGTTCAACTCGTAACTCGTAACTCGTAACTCGTAACTCGTAACTCGTAACTCGTAACTCGTAACTCGTAACTCGTAACTCGTAAACTTCTCGTTTTTCACATCTAATGTTATATTTAATCTAATTTAAGGATTTTTATAATTTTAACTCGGAATAGTTTATGTCTAAGCTTAATGTCATTTTAGGTAGTGCAATAGCTCTAAGTTCACCATTTGTTTTTGCAGATCAAATTAATTCTCATCAATCTTTCGTTGGTTATACTGGCCTTATTAATACTCCTAACGCTGAAGTCCAAGAAAAAGGTGAAGTAGGCTTTGGTTATAATAATCAGCTCGATTTGAGAGGCGCAGAGTATATAGATGGCCACAACATTATTGTAAGTGTTGGATTATTCGAAGGTTTAGAAGTGAGCGGTTTGATAGCTTCAGAGACTATGCATGATAAATTTTTTGATCCAGACACATCATGGCAGTTAAGAGACTTATCTTTTAATGCTAAGTATCAAATTCCTTATATCCCAGAAGATTGGTTCAATTTAGCTGTTGGTACTAAAGATGTTGGGGGAGACGTTAATCAATATGAGACATATTATGCTGTGGCATCAAAAGAATTATGGAACTTTAGATTTTCTGCAGGTATTGCAAAAAGTAAACGCCCTCATGGCGAGATGGATGGTGTATTTGGTGGTATAGAGTATCAAGTTTTTGATTGGTTTAGTTTGCAAGCAGAGCATGATGCAGAGGCATTTAATGCGGGCGCTAAGGTGACTATTCCTAAAAAGTGGCTGTATGATATTGGCGAGCTAACCTTTACCAGCCGTTTTTATAGTGATACAGATTACTCTAAAGAGGACACTTATTGGGGCGTTGACTTTAGTATGCCGCTTTCGAGTGAAGATAAACAAAATTATAAAAAAGTTGAAGCAGCCCCTTATTTAGCACCGGTTGCTACAAAGCCAATTGCTAAAATTGATGATCATGGTATCGGTTTTATTCAAACAGCCATGGCGCCAGAATTAGCTGAACAAGCAAAGGCCCTTACGGTAGCAAGTGTAAAACAAGCCCCAGCTGCCAATACGCAAAAACTAGCCAACACAAGTTTAAATAGCCAAGTAATTAAATTAAAAAAAGCGTTAATAAACGATGGCTTTGAAAATGTAGTGGTGGGTTATAACCTGAATACTGTGTTCGTTAACTTTGAAAACTCGGTATTTAACCGCAACGACATTGATGCTATTGGTGTGGTGCTTGGTCGCATTGCCGAAAGTGTAACTAACGAAAGTACGCACTTTAACGTACAACTTTCTAAAACAGATATTCCTTTAATTGCGATTCAGGGCAAGGTTGATAACTACCGCTTATTTATCGAAAAAGGTGTAAGCCCTGATTTAAATGTACAGCAGGGCAAAGCGAGTATTCCTGAAGGTGTAGTATGGGCCGGTAAAGCAGAGGCAAGCCCTTACTTTAAACCGCGCGTAACTTTAAGCCCAGCTTTATCTAATACTTATGCAACAGAGTTTGGAGTATTTGACTACTCTGTAGGCTTGCGTGCCGAGCTTGACGTGCCGCTTTGGCAAGGTGGTGGCATAAAAGTTACTGGCCAAACTATTTTAGATGAAAGCAGCGACTTTGAAGATAACGGTGTATTTGATAATTACAGCCTAGATGAAGGCATTGTAAATGCAATGCTGCACCAAACCTTTGCACTGCCGTATGGCTTTTATAACCAAACGCAGATCGGTTTTTTTAAAGACTACTTTGATTATAAAGCTATTATTAACGAAACGGCTTGGTTAAGCCCTGAGGGTCGCCATAAAGTAAGTGCTAAAATCGCTTATTTTGATTATGCAGATTACCGCGCATCACGTGAGTACGAAACACTCACATACCAGTACAACTGGGTAGAGCAAGATATTACTTTTCATGCTACGGCTGGTAAGTATTTTTATGGTGACAGTGGTGTAAAACTTGAAAGTCGCTTTTGGTTTGGTGATAGCTACATAGCTGTATTCTATGAAAATACCGATGCTCAAAAAGCAGGGGTTGGCTTGAGTATCCCACTTACACCTCGCAAAGATATGAAAGTAACACCATTTGGCCAGTTAAAAGGCCGCGATATATGGCGTATTGGCTTATCAACACAAATAGGCACGTATAATACTCTTGTATTTAACCAAGGTTACGCTCCATCTACACAAGTATCTTTAGACAATACAATGTTTAAACGTGGCCGTTTAACTTCGAGCTATATTTATAGCAACCTAGCGCGAATGAAAGAAGCGTATGAGAGCTATAAATAAATCGAAGTAACGAGGGGCGAGTTTCGAGAAACGAAATACGAAATACGAGATTCGAGTCAGATACTGATGCCAAGGAGTGGCTATGTACTACGAGAGATTAGATGTATGGAAAAGATCTTTTCAATTAAGTCTTTTAGTTTATAGAAGTTTTTATTTACTCAAAGATTTTAGTTTAAAAGATCAAATGTGTCGCTGCTCGGTTTCAATTCCAAGTAACATCGCTGAAAGGTATGAGCGCTTTTCTAAAAAAGAAAGAGCTCATTTCCTTTCTATAGCTAAAGGCTCCATCGGTGAACTCAAAACACAAGTTATGCTTGCTTTTGAGTTGGGTTACTTACATAAGGAAAACTACTTACTCATAACAAATGAGTGTGAAGAAATTGGTAAAATGCTAGGTAAATTAATGTACTTACATAAAAATAATTAATTTACCCTTGTATACTCGCAACTCGCAACTCGCAACTCGCAACTCGCAACTCGCAACTCGCAACTCGCAACTCGCAACTCGCAACTCGCA
>NZ_JAATOU010000024.1:0-56577 GCF_011806445.1 Pseudoalteromonas sp. HF66 | reverse complement strand
GCATAGCTCAGCTGGATAGAGTACCTGGCTACGAACCAGGCGGTCGGAGGTTCGAATCCTCCTGCGCCCACCACTTTCTATACATTCATACTGCAATGTTCGAAAGTGCAAACCGACTAAATGTCGGTTTTTTTGTGTTTTAATAACACCGTCATTGCAAGACGTAAATAAGCAGAACAATTGCGGACGCGTAGCTCAGCTGGATAGAGTACCTGGCTACGAACCAGGCGGTCGGAGGTTCGAATCCTCCCGCGTCCGCCACTTTCTTCTGGAAAGTGACATAAACCGACGAAAGTCGGTTTTTTTGTGCCTGCAATTCGCGTAGGAGCTTGAAAACTCGATATAAACCTGTAGCAGCGATTTTATATCGCGTTTATTATCGTAATATTCGTAGCAGCGACTTCAGTCGTGAACATCACGCTTCCACTCCACAAATTAAACCCCAACTCAAAATACAAAAAATACACCCAGTAGGCGTGAAACTTGTTTCGCGCGCATCGCGCATTAAGATAATGTCGCTCCAGACGATGAACAATACCCCTTCGAGACGATAGACTTTAATCGTTAAATTATTTTTTAAGCCAGCGTCTTATAGGCAATAAAACCGAGTTAATTTGCTTCATGAAGAAATTGTGTTAGATTTAATAAAATATTCCAAAAAAAATAACAAGTGGGAATTTTATTTTATGTATGCGAAAGGTGCATATCAAAAACGGCTGGCTATAAGTTGCGGCTTGATGCTTTTGACTGGTTGTGAAGCGAACACAGAAAAAACCCCATTAACCGACAAACAATACTTTGAGCAGGTAATGTTAGCTCCCGCTATTTTGCCAAAAGATTTAAAAAATACTGGTTGCTTATCACTGGAAGGTGAAAGTCAGCAGCCAGGCTATAAATCAGCAACTGAGGTTAATTATCAACAGGCAGGTTGGCAAAACAGAGTGGCGGCCGATTGGCAGTATTTCTTAGCCTCTGAGCAGCCAGGTAAATTTCTATTAATAGATTATCAAGTACAGGCTGGGCAGCTAGCCTATCGCTATTTAAGTGATGGCAGCCATAATGAATTGTATGAGCCTTGGAGCTCATCAAAAATTCAAGCATTTAGCGGTGCGCTATCTAAAGTAAGACAAACCCACCCAGAGCTTGGTGCAACGCTCTATGCAGGTGATACAGCGCTGGCAGATTTGATCAGCAGTATTAATAGCTATGAAGCATTTGGTAAAGCCGATGGCAACTCAAATGCTATTGCCAGTTATTTTGTGAATGTGGCAGGGCGAGAGTACTTACGTGGACTTTTTAATGATGGCTGGCTCAAACTACAGGATGAGCGTTTGTTATTTAACGGCGCATATGGCTCAGAGCAGTTTATGCCATCAGACGAGTATTGGCATAACCCTGCAAAGAATGAGCTTGATGCAAAAGTCGTTCATTATATAACAAGCAGTGATGATCCCGGCTATTTAGGATATCGTTGCGACAGTTGTGGCTTAACGGGCAACAAAGCAATGACTACACTTGCTCAAGCTGAATGGTTAAAGCGCTTGGTTAGTCATCAGCGTGAGCCAAGTACACAAATGCCTTATTTACAAGCAAGTGATGTTGATGTGCTACTTAACGGCACAGGTCATACCTACGAACAGGCTCAAGTAGGCGGCATGATGGTAGGTATCAGTCATATTGTTACAAATGCGTTGGCAGATGTTATTGCGCCAAATGATAGTCGCTCTGCAAAAGAGGTGCTCGATAGCGCAACCAATGGGCAGTGGCGTGTATGGCAAAAAATTGGTTGGGGACCAAGTGAAACGCGCTCCACCACAGAAGCCGTGATGCTGGCACATGTGTGTCTAGGAAATTATCAAGGTGGGCGTGAGTTTACATTTAGTGTACAGCAGTCAACTCAGGGGGCTGACGAAGCCAATTTGCCGACAGTCGGTAAGCAAATGCAGCAAAAATTGCAGCATGCTTTTACAAAATTATTAGATTCACGCTTTCAATAAGAATTAAGGTACAGCTATGCGTCGTTCAATTATCGCTTTATCAATTACTTTAGGTGTTGCCTTTAGTGCACCCATGCATGCCGAAGGTTGGCAATCAGATGTTATCGGGGTCACGCAGTCACAGCTTTCTCCTAGCTACTGGTTAGCGCAAGGGGCATCGGCAAAAATGATTATGACGGAGGCTCAAATTACTGCCTTCAACGAAAAACTTATTAAAGATAATAAATACATTGTTGATCCACTGTCTTTCCAAAAATCGCTCAGTAAAGACGAGCTAACAAGTGCCATTCACTCGGCAAGTTCAATTCCAAAAAGCCCGCGTTTTTTTACCGACGGCCGACAACTCACAGCGAAAGATTTTGCTAAATATCAGGCTAACTTAAATCTTAACAAAGTCGCAGATACTAATAAGGTGCGTTTTGCAGTGGTAGTTAAACGTACTGCATTACGTACATTTCCAACTTGGGATCGGGTTTTAAATAGTGGCCTTGATCAAGACTTAGATCGCTTCCAAGAAAGTGGCATGTTCCCGGGTGAGGCTGTGGCTGTATTACATCAAAGTGCAGATAAAAAATGGTTGTTAGTACGTGCTTACAACTACTTAGCATGGGCACCTGCCGAAGATCTTGCCTTTGCTGATGCGGATAAAATAAAAGCTTATCGTGAACAAGATAATTTCTTGGTTGTGACAGGTGCAAAAGTAAATACTGCTTATGTGCCAAACGATGAAAGCCGCTCAGAAGTGCAACTAGATATGGGGGTACGCTTACCCTTAGTTGATAGTGAGAAAGTACCTTATTTGCTAAACGGCCAAAATAGCTATGCCAGCCATGTTGTACAGTTACCTACTCGTGATGAGCAAGGTCAACTTGTAATTAAACCAGCGATGATCAGCAAAACTGCCGATGTAAATTTAGGTTACTTAGACTACAACGAGCAAAATCTAATTAAACAAGGCTTTAAGTTTTTAGGTGAGCGTTATGGTTGGGGGCATGATTACAATGGCCGCGACTGCACCGGGTTTGTTGGTGAAATTTATAAAAGCTTTGGCCTATTAATGCCGCGTAATTCAGGGCAGCAAGGCAGTAGTGAATACGGGCAAAATAATCGTTTTGATAAGAATACCGCTGCGGATGCCAAGATACCAACGGTTAAAAATATGGCGATTGGCGATCTGATCTATATTCCTGGTCACGTGATGATGTACTTAGGGGAGCATCACGGCGAGCCGTATGTTATTCATGATGTCAAAGGATTAGGTTACAACAAAGGCGATGGCAGCTTTTATAGTAGTGCCTTGAATGGGGTGTCTGTGACACCTTTATTGCCACTAAGATTATCTCAAGAAACCAGTTATTTAGACCGTGTTTATAACATTAAGCGTATTCGCTAGAGGCCGATATGAAAATTAAAGCTGTTCGCTTTGCAAAGCTCAAAGTGCCATTAGTTACCCCATTTAAAACAGCACTGAGAGAAGTGAGTTTTATCGAAGACTTAGTGGTTTTAATCGACACTGAATGTGGTCAAACTGGCTATGGCTCAGCGGCCTCAACACCGGTTATCACTGGTGATACCCATCAAGGGATGATAGCGGTCATTAAGCAGTTTATTGCGCCTAAGTTGGTGGGGCAAGAAATTGAAAACATCAACCAGCTCACTCAAATTATTCAATCAACCGTGGTTGGCAACAGTAGCGCAAAAGCCGCCCTAGAACTGGCTGTGTACGACTTGTGGGGTAAGCTCTATCAAGCACCTTTATATAAGTTACTTGGCGGCGGTAAGTCAGAACTTAAAACGGATATTACCATTAGCGTCGATAACATAGATAAAATGCTCAGTGACTGTCAGCTAGCCGTTGAGCAGGGCTTTGACGTATTAAAAATAAAAATTGGCAATAACCTTAATCAAGATATTGAACGTGTCAAAGCAATCCACGCGGGGTTTGCTGCTAAGGCGCAATTACGTTTAGATGTAAACCAAGGTTGGAATGCCAAACAAACTGTGTTTGCATTACAACAACTTGAGCAAGCTGGCGTGGTGTTAGAGTTAGTTGAGCAACCAGTAAAAAGCAGTGACTTTCAAGGCCTCAAATATATTACTGAGCGGGTGAATACACCGATTATGGCTGATGAAAGCGCCTTTTCACCTAAGCAAGTAATCCAGCTTTTAGAGTTGGGAGCGGTTGATATTATCAACATCAAGTTAATGAAAACGGGCGGTTTAAGCCGGGCAATTGAGATTGCTAACATCACAGCCCAATATCAAGCTGAATGTATGATTGGTTGTATGCTAGAGGGCAGTATTGCTGTCGCAGGGGCTGCGCATTTAGCTTCTGCCAAAGCACAACAAATCAGTAAAATTGACCTAGATGGTCCAGCTCTTGGTCAGTATGACCCTGTACAAGGTGGGGTTGAGTTTATCGGCCCTCAAATAAGCTTATCGGATAAACCAGGTCTTGGTATTGAATCAATAAAAGGGCTTGAACTAATAACAAACGGAGTATGGCCAGCATGAAAAAACTAGTTAGTCTTATTGCAGCTATGAGCTTAACGGCTTGTGCAAGCAAAGAGTCACCTAAACCTGTTATTGATAACAGTCATCAGCAACTCGTGGTGGTGGTCGCTAATGACAGTGATGCTATTGATGCCACGCTGTATCGCTATGAAAAAGACGCCGGTAAATGGCAACAACAAGGCGAACAACATGCGGTAGTACTTGGTCGTACCGGTCTTGCTTGGGGAGTGGGGCTGCACCCTGCACAACCAGGTCAGCAAAAACAAGAAGGGGATGGTAAAGCGCCTGCTGGTATTTTTGAGCTAGGTACTGCATTTGGGTATTTAGATTCATTACAAACGAACCTAAGTTATCAAGCAATGACTGCAAACGATTACTGCATTGATGTGAAAGGCTCGCCTTTTTACAATCAACTGGTCGACAAAGCACAAGTAGGCGAAGACGCAGTAAAAGACTCTTCAGAATGGATGCGCCGTGATATATACAGCCAAGATAATTTGTATAAAAAAGGCATTGTTGTTAAGCATAATCCAAGCAATATCAATGGCGCGGGTAGTTGTATCTTTATGCATTTATGGCGTGCGCCTAGCAAGCCTACAGCTGGTTGTACAGCAATGACAGAACGCAATATGGACGCTTTGCTTGCTTGGTTAGATGAACGTAAAAAGCCTTTATTAGTCAGCTTGACCAAGGCGCAATATCAACAAAAGCAAAGTCAGTGGCAATTACCTAACTTAGCTGAATAAAAATAATAAAATAAAAGTATTTTAATTCTGTCATAATGATGGAATAATATATTCCATTGAGGTTTGGGTTAGGATAATAAATGAGTGCAAATTACGCTTTACTTGATTGGCTAGTATTCGCAAGTTACGGTGCAATTTTATTGCTAAGTGGCTGGTGGTTTAATCGCAAACGCGCTAACTCAAGCCAAGATTTTTTTCTAGGCGGAAATAGTATGCCAACTTGGATGGTGGCTATTTCTGTTTTAGCTACCTCACAATCTGCAGCAACCTTTATCGGTGGGCCAGATCAAGGCTATCAAGGTGACTTTTCCTACATAGCCACTAATATCGGTGCGTTTATTGCCGCCTTTGTCGTATCGGCATTTTTAATTCCAAAGTTCTATCAGCAAAAAGTATTTACGGTTTATGAGCTACTAGAAAAACGCATCGGTCCAAAGGCAAAGCGTCGCAGTGGCTTGATGTATTTATTTGGCCGTGTGTTTGCCAGTGGTGCGCGTTTGTACATGGCGGCCATTGCCGTGGCGATGATTTTATACGGAAATATAGATGCAGACAGTGTGGTTATAGCTACTCTGGTGTTAGCACTTGCTGGCTTGCTTTATACCTTTTTGGGGGGGATTCGCAGTGTTATTTACTCAGACGTGTTGCAAAGTATTGTTTACGTGAGTGCTGCTATAGCGGTCATATGGAGCTTACTTGCCGTTATTCCTGCTGATTTTTCGACTATTATCGCAACACTCAATGAGCCAAGCCCAGGTGCAGATTCTAAACTAGCACTGTTTAAATTTGATTTAGATTTTGGCCCGTCTGGGGTGTTTAACATGGCCTCTGTTTTAACAGGTTTTGTACTTTTAAACATCGCTGCATTTGGTTTAGACCAAGATATGACGCAGCGTTTATTAACCTGTAAAAGCCCTAAAGAAGGCAGTAAGGCGTTATTACTATCTGTAGTGATGGTGATTCCCGTTATGGCTATTTTTATCTTTATAGGTTTTCTGCTTTATATTGTTTATCAGCAACCTGCATTGATGAACAGCGAGGCAGGCCAAGCCGTTGTACAAGAGTTTAATGGCGAAAAAATCACAATCTTTATGTACTACGTATTGAACGAAGTACCAGCAGGAGTTAAAGGTTTGGTGAGCGTTGGTATTATTGCTGCCGCTATTTCTACGTTGAACTCAGGGCTTAGTTCGATGTCTTCAGTCATCGTACAAGATATCTATCGTCCGTATTTAGAAAAACATAATAAACAAGTTAGTGATCATCACTTTGTCAAAGCAGGTCGTGTCGGTATGGCAGTGGTGAGCCTTGCCTTAGCGCTAATGGCTATTCTTTGTTATTTCTGGCAGCAATACAGTGATATGCCATTATTAAAATTTGCTTTAAGTGTGATGGTGTTCTCGTACAGTGGCTTGTTAGGTGTGTACTTTACGACGTTGTTCACCAAACGTGGCAGTGAAGGCTCAGTGTTAGCTGCGCTGATAGCAGGTTTTATGGTGACCTTATTAATGCAGCCATACATGATTGACTGGTTACTACCTGAGACAATGCGTTTTTACCTAGGATTTACTTGGCAACTGTGTATAGGCACTTTGCTTGCGACACTTGTGTGTTGCTTTGGTAAATCATCGAACGAGAAGAGTGCATAAATGGCAGTTCGCTATATTCTAGCCATTGATGGTGGCGGCACTAAAGTGTTAGCTGAGCTTAAGGAGCTGGCAAGTGATGCTGTTTTTCATGCTCAGGCAGGTTCTGCATCAATTTCGAATGATCTTGATTTAGCGTTAGAAAATATTGTTAAAGTGACCCGCGATGTATGCCAGCAAAGTGGCGCAGAGCCAAGTGAAATCGTCACCGTTATGGGAGTGGCTGGTGGCTCATCGGTAAGCCTTGCTGAGCAATTAAAAGTGATGCTTAAACTGGTGTACGAAATTGAATTTGCCAGTTTGCAAATCACCAGTGATGCAATTACTTCATTATATGGTGCAAACCTTGGCGAGCCATGTGTAGTTATTGCACTTGGCACAGGTGCTGTCGGAGCAAGATTAAATGCTCAAAAGCAAACAAAGTTGGTTAGTGGCTGGGGCTTTACTGTTGATGATTTTGGCGGTGGTGCCCGTATCGGCCTTATGGCTGTGCAGCAATTATTAAACGATATAGATATTTATGATTTACCAAAAAGCCGATTAACGATTCGTTTGAGTGAGCAGCTAGGATGCACTCGACAAGCAATTAGTAGTTGGCTTAAACAAGCAAAACCTGCGGACTATGCAGCATTTAGTCCTTTAGTGTTTAGCTTGAAAAATGACTGTAAAGCGGCAAATAGTGTATTAACAGAGCACACTCAATCGGTAGTTCAGTTAATTAATAAAAGCCGAGGAAACTCACTATTACCAGTGATTTTAATTGGTGGTTTGGCGAAAGTTAGCCAACCATTATTGCCACTTGCTTTACAAAACGAATTATCTCCTTGCAAGGGAGATTCATTAACTGGTGCTGCGATTTTAGCAGCAGAGCATTACCATGACATTATTGAAAAAGGACAACCCAATGAGCCCTGAGCACGTATTTAAGCAACAGCGTGAGTTACTCGAAGAGTTAAACGGCATTGTCTCCGAAGGACAAAACCCAGACACTTTGGATATCGATCTGCTCAGCTCCACTGAGATCCTCACTAAAATCAATAATGAAGATCATAAAGTGGCTGAGGCGGTTAAATTAGTTATCCCGCAAATTAGTGAAGCGGTAGACCACGTAGTCGAAGCCTTTCAAAATGGCGGTAGGTTGATTTACATTGGGGCAGGCACTAGTGGTCGTTTAGGGATTTTGGATGCGGTTGAATGTGCTCCTACCTATAGCGTGAGCGATCAGCAAGTGTTGGGTATTATTGCCGGTGGTGACACTGCTGTTAAGAAGGCTGTTGAAGGTGCTGAAGATAGTACGACACTTGCCGTTGAAGACTTAAAAAATGTTAATTTAAACAGTAAAGACGTGGTGGTTGGCATTGCTGCCAGTGGCCGTACTCCTTATGTTTGCTCGGCAATTGAATACGCTAAATCACTCGGTTGTGTGACTGTGGGTGTCACATGTAATCCAAATTCAGCGGTGATGCTTTTACCTCAAATTGGCATTTGTCCTGTTGTTGGAGCTGAAGCCGTAACTGGCTCAACACGAATGAAATCGGGCACTGCGCAGAAACTCGTACTTAATATGCTAAGTACAGCTAGCATGATCCGCACTGGCAAGGTGTATAAAAACCTGATGGTTGATGTGAATGCTAGTAATGAAAAACTATATGCTCGTGCTATTCGTATTGTTATGCAAGCAACAGACTGTACTCAGCAGCAAGCTGTTGATGCATTAAAGCAAGCAGATCAAAGTGCTAAACTTGCTATTTTAATTGTGCTAACAGGAAAACCTGCGCCTGAAGCAAAACAGTTACTTTCAAAAGCCGGCGGCTTTTTACGTAAGGCGGTTGAAGAATAATGCGTTTTTTAGCTGTTTTACTCGTTAGTTGTTTCGCGCTTTTAGGTTGCCAAGAAACGCCTGTACAAGCACCTGAGAAAACCCAGCCTTTGCAAGTGGGGGCTGCTAATTTTCAAGCCTACGTTCCAGCACTAAAAGGTAAACGTGTCGGGTTAGTGGTTAATCAAACATCAGTAGTTAATGGTCAACATTTGGTTGATGCATTACTAGATAGAGGCGTTGTCGTTAGCAAAATATTTGCCCCTGAGCATGGCTTTCGCGGCGATCATGACGCTGGAGCTCATGTTAAAAGCACAGTAGATGCTAAAACTGGCATCGATGTTGTGTCGATTTATGGCAGTAACAAAAAACCAAGCCCTGAGATGCTTGCAGATTTAGATGTCATTATTTTTGATATTCAAGATGTCGGTGTGCGTTTTTACACTTACATCAGCTCAATGCACTACGTGATGGAAGCCGCAGCTGAAAATAGTAAAGAGGTTGTGGTTCTAGACAGACCAAACCCGAATATTGCCTATGTTGATGGACCTATCCTTGACCCACAATTTCGTTCGTTTGTTGGCATGCACGAAATTCCTGTTTTGCACGGTATGACAGTGGCGGAACTTGCTCAAATGATCAAAGGTGAAGGCTGGATAAATGATGCTAATAAGCTTGAACTAAGCGTTGTGCCCGTTGCGAATTATGACCGTACTATGGCTTATGAGCTACCAATAAAGCCTAGCCCTAACTTACCGAATGCACAGTCAATTGCGCTTTATCCATCACTATGTTTCTTTGAAGCAACACCCGTGACTATTGGTCGTGGCACTGACTTTCCGTTCCAAGTGATGGGCTATTCACCAGTAAAATTGGGTGAATTTAGTTTCACGCCAAGGGCGATTAAAGGCGCTTCAATGAACCCTAAATTCAAAGGCGTTGAAGTATTTGGTCAAGACTTACGAGATGCTGATATTCATGGCTTAGATTTAAGTGTGTTTATTTCGGCATACCAACAGCTGAGCGCGAATGAGCAAGAATTTTTTGAACGCGCTGACTTTATGGACAAACTTGCAGGCACTGATAAATTGCGTTTAGCCATTGAAGCAGGCCAAACTGAGCAGCAAATAAAGCAAAGCTGGCAAGCCGATTTAAGTGCTTTTAAACGCAAGCGAGCCCCATATTTGCTGTATCAATAATAGCTAGATAACTAGATAAAAAAGAACGAGGCGCTTGCCTCGTTTTTTAATATCTCTAAAAATTAATTGTGGTATATTCAGGAACTTGTTTTCATACCAATTTGCTTAATTCAATTATGTATTATTACGAGTTGGTATCATTAAGGATATACCATGAAAGCTTATTTAAGCATTGCCGTACTTGCTTTACTAGCTGGCTGCTCACAACTCCCTAACACTTCAAAAAGTAACTCAACCGATGTACTCGACCTTCGTGATGATAAAAATGCAGCAGAGCAGTTGTGGACACTTAAAAATGCAACAAAGCCTAACTACCCAAAAGCAGCTTTAATATCTAAGCAGACGGGCTGTGCGCGCTTTGTAATTACCATTGATAATCAGGGTAATACCACCGATATTCGTTTTGTGGAGAGCTTCCCAGAAGGGCTGTTTGTAGGTGTGTCACGAGAGTCGCTTAAAAATTGGCAATGGCAGGCAAGCACAAGTAACAACGAGTCGCGAGCGATTATTCGAACTGTGCAGCTCGACTACTTTATGAAAGAAGCGACTAATTTAGCTGCGGCAAAAGCATTTTGTACAATTTAAGCTTTTGGCTTTTACTTTTTTCAGGCATAAAAAAGGGCCGCAATAGCGGCCCCAACAGGATAAATTAACTTAGAACTTGAAGTTAAACGACAGCTGCACGCGACGTGGGCTGTAGTAGTTACGATATTCACCAAAGGTTTCTGACGAGACATATGGGTTATTGTTGTAACCTGTTTGACGGTCAAATACATTGAAGATATCAGCACGGAATTGTAGTTCCATGTCACCTGAGAACTTAAAGTCTTGGGTGTAGTTTAAGTCAAGTTGCCAATGGCTTGGGCTACGACGACTGCCTGCAGGCTCGCTGTAACGCGTTGTGCCATTTGAGTAACCGTAGATTGAACCATCCCATGCTTCCCAAGGTTTACCCGACTGGAATACAAAGTATGCACCAATGTTTGCATCCCATGGCACTGTATAGTAACCATAGACTTTTACTTTATGCGGTTTATCACCTGATAATGTGCCGTATTTGTAATCCCAAGGGTAACGACCACGGCCATCACCATAGTTTGATGAACCAATGAAGGTATTCGCATCTGTTGTTGCTGTGGTGTTATCTTGGTCGAAGTTACCGTAGTAATGACTCCAAACATAAGAAGCATTGATATAGCTGTTTTCACCTAGGTATTCAGCTTCGATGCTTGCTTCCCAATATTTAGTCTCGCCGCCATCTACTTCGGCAATAACATAAGATGAACCACCAATTTCATCGCGGATTTCAGCGAGGTTATCGACATAAAGGCCTTTGTCTGCAATATGTTGTGGTACGCCATCAGCATCAACGCCAGAGTAGTCAGTTAAGCGGGCATTGTTTGGCATATCTTCCCAGAAATGTGATGCCTTACGGTGACGAACATGAGCACGTAATACTAAATCAGAACCCACATATTTAGTGGTACCAAGTGTAAACTCTTTGATTTGACGAGGCGTTAAATCATCAGCAAATACTTTACCAGATGAACCTTGACGTGGTTCTGCGTAAATTACTTTACCCGCTTCATCAAATTCAACTTCGATTTCGGCACGGGTATTACGGTCCCAAGAGGCGGCACGTGCAAGTGAGCTTGCTTCAGGGTTATACATTGAGAAGTTAGCAAATACAGAGTCTTGATCTGCATAATTCCAATTCACACCTAAACGAGGCTGGATCATATCTGTCCAATCTGTTTGATACATTTCGTATTTTTCGCCTGGTGCTAACTCATAACCAGAGAGGGTACCAGATGCCGATTTAAGACCTTGACCATACCAAGTATCGCGGCTCACAAGCACACCCACATTGTAAGTCCAATCACCTACTTCAATGGTGTCGTTGATTTCGAAATTCAGCGTTTCCATTTCTGAGTTAATAGCAGAAACCGCATCGCCACCTGCTACTAAGCTCATTTGTTGCACGCGAGCACGGTAAATAACCGGCGCAGAGCTGCCTTCTTCTAAGCTTTCATCTAGGCCGCCAACATAAGAAATTCTACCCCAACCATTTGAAAGGCGAGACAGTACTTCTTTACTTTCTTTCCATTCACCACCTAAATGTAATGTATGGTAACTATCGCCCCAGCTAAATTCATGTTCTAGATTTAACTCAAAGCTATCACGGTAAAAGTCGATATTATCGTATTGGTAATACGCACCAACACCGCCGCCACCTCGCATTTGCCCATCTTCGGTATAACCGTATTGTGCAATTAGTGGTGCAGCGCCTGCATTATATGCAGCAATTTGCTCTGCTGTGTAGTTATCATCAGCATCTAATAAGCTTGGTACACTGAAGTAACCCATTTCAGTTAGATTACTTAAGTCAAGTTGACCCGTTAACGATGGTACTACAGATAGTTTTGTATCCGGAGTGGTACCAGACTCTATCTCTAATTTACTGTATTGGAATGAAAGAGTTGTTGCATCACCTAAAAGCCACGAACCATCTAAGGTAAAGATATCTTGGTCGGCTTCATCACCAGCAGAAACACTATCAGTTTCGTAAGCGCCAACAGAGCGACCTTCGATAGTTTTTTCTGAGGTACGCTGTGAAATATTAAGTAAAATATCGTCAGTAGGTGCCCAGGTTAACTTACCAAAGTATTCATCTCGGACATTTTTATAGTCTTTTACTTCACCATAGGCTGTATCTTTATTAGTACGAGTTTCTTCAGGACGATAATAAGATGTATAAAAATACAAGGTATCTTCAATAAGCGGGCCGCCTAAACTTGCTGTTAACCAGCTTTTATCTAGCTCATAGCTTTCTTGACCTGTTGGTGTTGCCACTAAACTCTTAGGTTGAACTTTGTATTCAACATTGCCGTGGAATTCGTCAGTACCTGATTTTGATACAGTGTTGATTGAGAAACCACCTGAGCGGTTAAAGCCAACGGCTTTTGCACCACCGCGGTCCATAGTAACGTAAGCAACGTCATGGGTTGATGGCTCAGATGCTAAGTTACCAAACATTGGGAGTGAAACATCTACGCCGTCAAAGCCGTAAGAGTTATCAACACCCGAACCACCTGCTGATGGACCAAGCGTTGCATTTTCTGATAGCTCAACACCCGGAACAAGTTTTAGTAGGTCACGGTAATCTTGACCAACTGGCACGCTGTTGATTGCTTCTTCGCCTAATGAGTTAGTCAGTGCAGACTTACCTTGGCGGAATAATTTACTGCCAGTAACTGTAATGACTTCAACGTTTTCGTTAGCACCGCCCATAGTGATATTTAAGCTTGATGTTTGCTCAAGTAAAACGTCGACAGTCATGGTTTGAGTTACACCGTTTTTATCAGTGAAAGTCAGTTCATAAGTACCTGGTTTTAATTGCGGTAAGTCGTAGCTGCCATCTTCTCGCGTAACGACTGTACGTGGTTTTGGCATCACATTACTTTTTGCTGTAACTGTGATCCCCGCCAGTGACTGCTGCGCTTTAGGTGATGATACTTTACCTTTGATCCCGCCGGTTAGATTTGCAAAGGCTGGCGCGCTGGCTAGAGCTGCGGCCATAACAACACCGGTGAAGGCTGTTTTCTTTGCGCGAAGTGCATTGCTTGTCGCTTTTGCTATATAGCTCATTGCGAGTGTGGATGCATGTTGTTTCATTGTTTCCCGTCCTTATATTTATATGCTTTGCTGGACTACTTACCCAATTGAGACTTATGAACTTTAAAATTATGTTGCCCACATATTAAACAGGTGTTATCTAAGTTGGTCAAGAATATTTTTTCATTTAAAGGTTGGTTTTTAGGAATAAAATATATAACCGATTTTAGGTAAAGCTCAGTAATGACTTGCTTTAGCAGGGTGCTAATTTATTCTTAGTACAATTTTGTAAGAAATTATGACTTCTTAGTCAGTGGCTTAACAGAAGCATTATATGGGGTGAAGGCAGTATTGAGTCGTTAATTTAAGGTAAAATTCAGGCACTAAAAAAGCAGCCAGAGCTGCTTATTTGTGTTCTTATCGTAGAAAATAAGAAATTAGTTATTCTTAAATTCCCCAACAACTTCATTAGAATGTTCTAGTAACTTGCGACCTTGGCGGCTCGATTGCGTTAGGGCGATAAACAAAATGTCGATTACAAAATCTTGTGCCGTACGCGCTAAAATTGATGATAAACGCACAGATTCGCCTTCAGCAACCGAATAAAGCTTTACATCTGCTGAGTCGGCTACAAGGCTACTACCAAATTTTGTGACTGAGATCACCGAGCTTGAATTTTTCTTGGCTTGCTTTACAACTTCGGCAATTTCGCGAGTCATACCTGATTCACTTATAGCAATGACCAAATCACCTTTTGAAAACGTCGCCACATACGCAAGTTGTGCGTGCCCATCCGGCTCCGCAATTGCTGGCATACCGAGTTTTTGTAATTTATAAGAAAAATCTTTTGCAACCAGAGCCGAGCCACCTAAACCACAAATTAGAATGCGTTTTGCAGATTTTAATAGCTCTACTGCTTTTTCGACTGCCGGCGCTTCGTTTAGGTTCTTGGTTTCGGTTAATACCGCCAGTTTACTGCTTAATAGTTTTTCGGCGATTTGCTCTAGCGAGTCATTAAGGGTGATTTTACCATGTAGCTTAGGTTCGCTGCTTTCATCATTAAGGGCATCAATCACCGCAAGCTTAAAAGCAGGAAAGCCTTTATAACCTAATTTTTGTGAAAACTTCACCACACTTGATTGGCTTACACCAACCACTTTTGCTAGTTCAACCGATGATAAATTACGAATAGCATTCGCTGAATTTAACGTAAAGTCAGCAAGCTTGGCTTCGCTGCTTGATAGAGATTGACGTAAGGCTTTTATTTTTACAAAAGTAGACATAGGGCTCACTTTGTTTGCTTAACTTAGTCAAAACGCAAAGCAATGGTTCAATTATAAACACAGGGCTTGGGCGCATTGTTTGCTTAACATGACGACTTATTTTTGTTTTAGCTAACCTAAGTTTGGAATATTTTTCTTAATTTAGATGGAATAATATAGTTTTATTCCATAATAGATACAACACTAATTATTGAGATAGCTCTATTTTTAGTAGCTTATCGATAATATATGCTTTTTATTCTTTATTTGTGAAATAAAATATTTTACATGTTAAGTAGGTGTTGCTACTGTATTGCTGAGAATCGTCAACGCTTAAATCATCAGGTATGAATCTGTTATGAGTTTTACCCCTTTGAAAACATTTCTTAAACAGCTGTGTTATCTCAGTAGTGTGGCATTATTAGTAAGCTGTGCCAGTAATCCATATACCTACACACAGTCAGCTAATTATAGCCACCGTGTTAAGTTTTTAGTAATGCATTACACCGCAATTGATTACGAAAAATCAATGCACGCTTTAGTCGATGAAGGGGGCTTGAGCTCTCATTATTTATTACCTGAGTCAGGCGATCCAAGTTATCCAAAAGACGATTTAGAAATTATTCAGCTCGTTGATGAAAAAGACAGAGCATGGCACGCCGGACGCAGTTTTTGGCAAGGCCGAGAAGATTTAAATGACCATTCAATTGGTATTGAAATAGTGAATGTACCAACCTGTCATATTCCTGAGCAAACTAAGCTTGCGATGGAAAATGACGCTAGTAAGTTATGTATTTTTCCAGACTATGACGCCAAGCAAATAGAGCTATTAATAAAGTTAAGTAAAGATATTCTTGCTCGTAACCCTGATATTGGCCCAACTCAAGTGATTGGCCATTCTGATATTGCCCCAAGCCGTAAGAACGACCCTGGTCCGCGTTTTCCTTGGTATCAACTGTATAAAGCGGGTATCGGTGCGTGGTATGAAAGCGACACTGTTGATAAATATTGGCAGCTATTTAGTGCATCAAAGCCTTCTGTTGAATTAATGCAAAAAGCATTGCGCAGTTACGGCTATGAGGTGATTGCAACGGGTCAGCTTGACTCGCAAACGCTCGATGCCTTAAGTGCTTTTCAAATGCACTTTTTGCCTTGGCATGTAAGCGGTAATAATGATGCAAGAAGTGCCGCTGTGCTTTTTGCGTTATTAGATAAATACTTTCCTAAAAAGAGTGAGCGGTTATTTCAAGAATATCAGCAGCAACAGCAAGCGGTTGAGCCAGAGCCAAAAACACTGGCTAATGCACAAGTTGTAGTGCGTATTCCAGCACTTGATCCGAGTAGTCGCGCGCTTGTTAACGACAGAGGTACATTTACAGCTTATAAAGGTCGCGGGGAGATCATCATTGAAAATCAGAATGCAACCAGTGCTGACATTTTTATAAATGGCGAAAAAATTAATATAGCATCGCCATTAACAGCTGAAAAAATATATCAATACAGTTTAGCTAAGCGTACCCATAATGGCATTAACACTTATAAAGTAGAGAATGTATTGCCTGAGGGGGCAAGCTTAACCTTACGTTTTCCCTATCCAAAGCTGGACAAAAGCAGCTCACAAAAACGCTTTACTGCCGTTGATGAATTAATAAATCAAGAGATTCAAGAGGGCTTTCCGGGCGCTGTACTTGCCGTTGTTAAAGATGGCAAACTGATTAAATTAAGCCATTATGGTGCGGCTAAGAAGTATCATGCTGATGGCAGTGAGCTTAACAGCCCACAAGCCATGCAAAACGATACCTTGTTTGATATAGCTTCAAACTCAAAAATGTTTGCCACTAACTTTGCACTCATGAAGCTTGCCAGCGAAGGTAAACTAGACGTAGAGAAACCTTTATTTTATTACCTGCCAGAATTTAGAGGCAGCGGGCGTGAGCAGCGCTTAGTAAAAGACTTACTCACACACACTGCGGGTTACCCTGCAGTGGTTGATTTTCATCGCAAAGATAATAAATTTGGTGAGCGATTTTTTTCGCAAAACAGCCTGCGTACTAAAAACCTGCTATTAACTGGCGTCCCTTTCGTCGCTGGCCGTAACGTAAAACACTTATATTCTGATATCGATTATATGTTGCTAGGTGTACTGGTTGAACGCATTAGTGGTATGGCGCTCGATACTTATGTTGAAAGCCAAATTTATCAGCCGCTTGGTTTAACGCATACAGTTTATAACCCGCTGCAAAAAGGTTTTCTAGCCTCACAAATTGCCGCCACTGAGATTAATGGTAACACCCGAGGTGGACGCATCGAGTTTGAAAATATTCGTACCGATGTACTACAAGGTGAAGTACATGACGAAAAAGCGTTTTATGCCTTGGGTGGCGTAGCAGGACATGCAGGGCTTTTTAGTACCGCCAGTGACTTGTCAGTGTTAATGCAAGTACTACTTAATGGTGGCGGCTACGATAACAAGCAGATTTTTACACCGCAAGTACTCGAACAATTTACAAAGCCAGAGGCGAGTGATGAGACCTATGGCTTAGGGTGGCGACGAGCGGGGCATCAAGCGCGTAAATGGCATTTTGGCCCTTATGCCAGCCCGCGAGCTTTTGGTCATACAGGCTGGACTGGCACTGTAACCGTAATAGATCCCGAGTATGACCTTGCCATCGTACTACTAACTAATGCTCGTCATACACCTATTGAAGGTTCGCAAGAAAATTACGAGTTTGTTGGCAAACGTTTCGAAACGGGTAAGTATGGCTCTATTATCTCACTGATTTATGAGAGTATATTAAATCACTAGTCGAATTAAGTTGAGTTTAGTGGCAAAGCCATTAAGCTTAGCGAGTTTTCGCATAATAAAAATAAAATGTTGTTCTTAATTTAAAAGGGTTTTTATGTCTTGGTATTCAATTTTACCACCCTTGATTGCTATCTTAATTGTGTTTTGGCGCAAAGAAGTGATCATGGCGTTATTGGTCGCGGTTGCGTCGTCTGAGTTTTTACTTGCTCTGAATGGTGAAGGTAATACCTTGTTTTTCACCTTTATCAATACCATTGAGCGAGTTATTGAAGTTGCCAGCTCCCCTGGTAATAGCCGTATCCTTATCTTTAGTATTCTAATTGGTGCTTTACTTGCTTACATTCGTGAATCTGGCGGTGTGGCTGCTACAGTTAATTTACTGATGAACAAAGGGGTTGCCAAAAGTAAGCGCCAAGTGGGTTACTTAACCATGTTCTCAGGTATTGCGGTATTCATTGAATCGAACTTAAGTGTATTAACCTCGGGGATTTTATCGCGTGGTTTATTCGATAAATTCAAAATGAGCCGAGCACGCCTTGCTTATATTATCGACAGTACCAGCGCTCCTGTGTGTATCTTAATCTTGCTAAATGGCTGGGGCGCTTACGTGCTGGGCCTACTTGGCAATTACGAAATGGAAGAGTCGGCGGTATCGGTATTGTGGGGCAGTATTGGCTATAACTTTTACGCCATTATTACTTTGCTCATCGTGTTTTACACTATTACTTTTGACAAGGTACATGGCCCATTAAAGCAAGCTGAAGAAAATATTGAACAACAAGAAACCGAACTGACTGAAGAAGTTAAAGGCTCAAAAGCGCGTTATATGCTTGTTCCGCTTATTACTTTAATTGGTAGTATGGTTGGCTTTATGTTCTGGACTGGCGATGGTGATATTGCCAGTGGCAGTGGTTCTAAATCAGTGCTGTATGCAACTATTTTAGCGTGTGTTGTAGCTTACTTCTTAATGATCAGCTCTCGTGACTTTACTCACCATAAGCTGGTGGATATCGGCTTTAAAGGTATGGGAGAGCTGTTACCACTGGTTGCTATTGTATTGTTATCGCTGACCTTAGGCGCCAGCTTAAAAGACTTAGGTACAGGTGTGTTTGTAGCAGGCCTTGTGGGTGATTTCTTACCTATATACTTGGTTGTGCCAGTACTGTTTTTAACCGGTGCGGTGATTTCATTTACCACAGGTACCTCGTGGGGCACTTTCGCAATTCTTATTCCGATTGGTGTACCGCTCATTCAAGCTTTAGGGTTACCACCTTCATTGGTCATTGCGGCTATTTTAGGTGGTGGTGTGTTTGGCGATCACTGCTCGCCAATCTCAGATACCAGCGCGGTGTCGGCCATTGCATCTGGGTGTGATTTATTAACTCACGTAAAAACCCAAATGCCATACGCCTTATTCGGCGGCGCATTAACTTTCATCGCTTACCTAGTGACGAGTATTATTGTTTTATAAGTAATAGCTTTGAGCTTTAAGTCTTAAGTTATAAGTAAAAAACCACAGAGGGAGTCTGTGGTTTTTTATTGCTTGAATTTCGATAACTCGCATATTCAAGTCTGATAGCCGTCAGTTTGAAAGCTGATGGCTCGTTGAACCATCGTGCGAAATAAATTTCACGCCTACGAGGGGTAAACCCGCTGTTACCTAAAAGCTTGCGACTTTACTCTTGTAACTCGCTACCTTGTATTAAATCTTATAGCTGACGGCTGAAAACTGAAAGCTATATTTTCGGTACAACCTTATAAACACCCACACCATCAACACCAAGATATAAATCACCATTAGGATGGGTGGCAAGGCTGCGCACACGACCTACACCTTCAAATACCTTGCTGTGGCCTATTACTTTGTCACCATCAAGTTTCACCAAAACAAGGTGACCAAACTTCATCGAGCCTACGGCAATGTGACCTTGCCACTGTGGGTATTTATCACTGGTGATAAACTCCATGCCTGATGGGGCAATTGAAGGCACCCAATACCAATCAGGTTGTTCCATTCCATCGCGACTGGTTTCGTCGGTAATTTTTGTACCAATGTAGTTGATCCCATAAGTGATCTCAGGCCAACCATAGTTTGCACCTGCTTTAACTATATTGATTTCATCGCCGCCACGAGGGCCATGTTCATGACTCCATATAACCCCCGTTTCAGGGTGCATTGCCATACCTTGAGGGTTACGGTGTCCATATGAATAAATGCTTTTGTGAGTTGTTTTATGGTTATAAAACGGGTTTGATTTAGGGATAGAACCATCGCTATTGATACGGTGAATTTTGCCTGCATCATAGTCAAGGCTTTGTGGGTGAACGTCTCTTTTGCCACGGTCGCCAATAGAGAAGTACAAGTAACCTTCTTTGTCGAACTCAATACGTGAACCATAGTGTTTTGTTGTTTTAATATTTGGCTCGCCATCAAACAATAATTGCTGATCGACGAGCGTCATATCTTTAAAGCGGGCACGCATAATCGAGGTATTGTAACCCTCACCATCGCCTTCATAGCCCGAGTACGAAAAGTAAATCCAGCCATTTTCAGTAAAGTTCGGATCAAGCTCTATGTCTAATAAGCCCCCTTGACCTTCATCATGTACTTTAGGTGTTCCTTTAACTGTTTGCTCAACGAGTTTGCCATCACGAATTAACCTAAGCTCACCACGTCTGTCGGTAACGAGTAAGTCACGCTCGTTAAGCCAAGCCATACCCCAAGGAATTTGAATTCCTTCGCTTACTAATTCTAGTTTGTAGTTATTAGCGCTAGCATCCAGTGGAATTTTTTGCTCCGGCTGAGCACAGGCTTGCAAGCTCGACAAGCTAATTGAGGCAATGATTAAACTGTTAAACAAAGACCTTTTCATGGTAACTCCATAATATTTAAACACGATGTTACTAGCCTAGCTGGTTCAGCATTAAAGTGTTATTAACATTAGAGCAATGTGCGATTATTGGTAGGAAAAGCGAGGTAAAGAGCGGAGGTTTAGCCGTCAGTCTGAAAGCTGATGGCTCGTTGAACCATCGCGCGAAATAAATTTCACGCCTACGCGGTGCTACCTAAAAACTTGCAACTTTACTCTTGTAACTCGCTAACTTGTTTTAAATCTGATAGCTGACAGCTGTTTTCAAGCTTTACACTTTTCCGCCTCATGGGTCAGCTGTTTGAGTGCGATGATTTGGCCTTGTTTGTTTTGGTCTAGAGCGAGTAGATCACCTTGGTGAATGTGGGTATCGAGTGTGCCGTGTTTTTGTAGCTCTTTAAGGAGTGATTGTTTTATTTGTACAAGGACATTTTGCTCGCAGTCGGCGATATACCAGTCGTTATCAACGCTTACTAAACGCCCTGTGAAGCTGGTGCGGGCTTGGTGATTTGCAAGTGCTTGTTGGTAGTTAGTATCTAGGTTTTGTTTTTGTTGTTTAAGGTTACTCACATAGCTGCCTTTAGCGTCGAGTTCATGTACCTCAAGCCATTGATAATCTGATAAATCCACCGCATAAACATCGGTTAACTGGCGGTTGTTGTATTGCAGCATGACAAAGCCAAGAATGGCTAAAGCAGCAAAAACTCCGGTCATTTGTAGGCCTAAAAAGCGCTGTGGTGTTGGTGTGGCTGACTGTGGTTTTTGCATGTGTGAAAGCTCGTCGCTGCTTAAGCTGTGCTGTGCTTTGCGCTTTTGAAAATGTGCTTTTAAATCAGTATCGAGTTGCTCGTCGTTACGCTTCATGATGGCCTCCTAGTTGTTGTTTCAGGTTTTGACGGGCATATCGCAGCCGAGTTTTAATGGTCTCTGGGTTACTTTGTGTGATAGCAACAATATCTTCGAGACTAAAGCCTTCTTGTTGTAAGGTCAGCGCTTCACGTTGTACAAAGCTAAGTGCCATTAGTGCTTTATCAAAGGCTTCGTAGTCGTAGTGATAACTTGTATCCTGAGATTCAGTAAATAGTTGGTTGTCTTCTAACTCAACGAACTTTTGTTGCTTACGAAATTCATCAATTAATAAATTACGTGCTAACCGGAAAAGCCACGCTTTTGGGTTGTTCTGATCATTGTAAAAGTCGCGTTTATCAATGACTTTTAACCAGGTTTGCTGGCATATATCAAGGGCCAGATCTTTATCACTCTGAGTGACTAGGTAGTGATAAAGATCGTTCCCGTATTGAGCAACGAGTTGGTTAAGGTAACGGTTGTCGCCCGTTTTGGCATACTGCGCCAAACAATCTGTGTTTGGCTTGTCAAATAACCATGTCTTGATGCTCATTAGCATAGGCAGTTATCCATCTATTTTAAAATCAAGTTGAACACTTTGGTTTGCTTGTAATTGTGCCACACCTTCAACAACTTTAGGGCGATATTTCCAACGTTTAATAGCGCGAATTGCTTCACGGTCAAATACTCGCTTAGGCTCAGCATCAATAATAACAGGGTCAATCACTTCACCAGTCGGTGAAATGCTAAAGCTAATTTGCACCCAGCCTTCAATGCCATCACGAGCTGCTACTGGTGGGTACTTAGGGTTTATGCGCACAATTGGCGTTGCATCTCCCGTTGGTTGATTAATGCTTTTGCTTAGCGTGTCGCCAATGTTATCGAATGTCATCGTTGGTGTTAAATCTGCTACCACAACTGTATCAGGGTTATCAATCGCTGGGCGTGGTGGCGTTTTTGGTGGCATTTTTGCAGTTGGTGGTGGCGGCAGTGTTTGCTTTACTTGTACTTTTGAGTCTTTGGGTACTTCATAAATTTCAACCGTGATATCTGGGCCTGTTTTTACATCGGCTCTTTGCTCAGCAGAAATTAAGTACTGCATAAATGCAAATGCTGCAAAGGTCATGACACCGCCGCCAATAATTGCTGCGGTTGTCTTTAAAGCCGCCTTGCTGTTATTCAAGCTTGCTGAGTTTAGTGGTAAAGTATGCATAGCCGTTCCTCTTTGGATAATTGCTTTCATAGCTAAAACGGCTGGCAAATAAAAAAGGGGTGAAATTTTTTTCACTTTTTATTTCTTCACTAATTTTAGTGTGACTTTTTAGGTTGTTATGAAACTTATTCAAATAGACAAAGCACGTTACCGTAAACATTTAAACCAAGTGATTATTGCCTGTGTAATTGCTTTAGCCATTGGCAGTTTAGCTATTTCACAAACGCTAATTGCGTTATTCCCTGACTCAAGCGGTAGTCATTTTCATTGGAACCTATTAGGTGTTGTTGTGTGTAGTTTGCTGGTGGGCTTTGTGCTTAATAAATACCGCAATCATGATTACATGACTGAAATAGTGTATGTGTGGGAGCTTAAAAAAGCCCTTAATAAAATCACCCGTAAAATGCCTAAGTTAAAAGCAGCAGGGCGTGAAGGCAATGCAGATGCTTTATTAGCAATTCAATACAGCTATGCTGGTTCGCGTTTGTTATGGCAGCTCGATGACAACACCATTACCATGGATGAGCTGGCAATTAAGCAGGCAGAGCTTGATAATGTTGCAGATAAATACAATCTTACTCTTGATGCAGAACGTTATGATGAGTCAATCTTAAAGCAATTTTAAGGACGAATAATGAAAAAGATTTTGATTGTTTGCTTAGGCAACATTTGCCGTTCACCTACTGCTGAAGCGGTACTTAGAAGTCGTGCTAAGGCGCTGGGTGTCAATGTCAAAGTTGATTCTGCTGGCACCACTGGTTACCACCAAGGTAATCCTCCAGATTCACGCTCAAAAGCAGCAGCTGAAAAGCGCGGTTATAGTTTTAAAGGGATTTATTCGCGACCAGTGGCTCAAGCTGATTTTCATGAGTTTGACTTAATTCTCGCAGCCGACAAGCAAAATCTTGCTGATTTACATGCCATGTGCCCAGAGCACTTAGAATATAAGTTGTCGCTGTTTTTAAGTCATGGTGATGCAGGAGAGAGCGAAATCCCCGATCCCTATTATGGTGGCGATCAAGGCTTTGAAAAAGTACTCGATTTAATTGAGGACGCAGCCGATAACCTGCTTAAAAAGCTATGATACCAATCCGCAATAATACTTAATCATTTTGAGGGATTAAACCTTTCGCTATCTACGTTAAAAATTTCTGATTTAGAACAACTAAATAACGAAATTTTTGCCTTGCTATCAACGAGGTTTTCTTGCCTCAAAATAGATCACTTAATAAAGCGAATTGGTATAAAAAAGGGTCGCACTGCGACCCTGTTATTTAGTTGTTGATTTTAAAGTCTAATTGCACCCGAGAAGTCGCAGCAATCGCTTGACCGTTTTCAAACTTAGGGGCATAACGCCATTGTTTTACTGCTTTAATCGCTTCTCTTTCAAATGCAGAGCCACCCTCAGAACCTACCACAGTTATGTTGTCTACAAAGCCAGACGGGGTTACTTCAAACTCCATTACGACACTGCCATCTTCCATACGTTGAACTTTTGATTTTGGATATTTAGGATGCACGCGGTATAACGGTTCTTGTTCTTGGCTCTCTTTCCATGGCACCATTTTCGCTATCGCTAAGCAATGTTTAGTTGCTTCGTCGCTTTTACCTGTTTTTTCGTATAAGTGAACTAGCTTTGAATGGGCGTTTAATTCGGTTTGATGATCAAAGTCTAACTCTTGATCAAATACACTAACTACGTGATTTAAACGTTCAATGGCGGTGCTGTATTTACGTTGATTTTCTGCAAATGCGGCAACTAAAAAGTCTGCACTGATCCGATCAACTGCGTTATTTGGTAAGTTTTCTTGGTAGTACTTATCTGCTTCTTCAAGATATTCCTTTGCTGTGTAATAGCGCTCGCCACTACCTTTGTAAGCGAGGATACGAGCGGCGGTCATTTTTGCATCTGCAACAAGCTTGGCTGAGTTTTGTTTTTCAGCAATAGCAATGACATCATCAAGATATGTATCAGCACGCTTTGCTGAGGGAGTTGATTCTGCCATGCCGATTAATGAGTCATACACTTGTACACTTAGCTTGCCATGGTTTTGTTCTAGTATTTCGTAGGCTGTACGATATAACTCAAAGCGTTGTTCTTGTTTGTATTCAGCAAGGCTGTTTGCATAGTTAATAGCAAGATTAGCGGTGTTGTCGGCGCTTTCTCCATAAATTTCTTTGCCAAGCTCAAACGCTTTTTTGGCAAGCTCACTACTGTCTTGCTTATTTTCTACAGCGGCGACATAAGCGCGGTAGGTCTCGTTAAATTCTTGGGTGGTCGTTTCATTGGCAATGCCTTGCTGGCTAAACAGTAGTGTAATGCATAAGGCAAGTGAGCTTTTTTTCATAATAGTCCTTATTATTTTGCCCAGAAAGAAGGGGAGATTAATACTTGTTGATGATAATTATTATCATCATTAGGTGCAAGGTAGCAAATTACACTCGATGTGTCACTGTTAAGGTTTAAGGTACGAAGTATGATTCGTTGAACTGATGATTGGCAGGCTTAGTCGCAGGGCGCTACAAATTAGCACGAAGGCTTTTTTCATAATATTCCCTATTATTGTTGTTTTTATTAATGGTTTGAAAAAAGGCTTAGCGGTTTATTGAGATTAAACTAATCTATTTTTTCGAATATCTGCAAAGGTTTATTAAGTAATTTTTTAATTCAATAGCCTAGCTGTAGAGGGGAGAGCTTTTAAGGTACTTTATTAGCGCCACTAAAGCGAGGCGCAAAGCTCGTATCTTGGGGTGGTTTGAGTGTATAATACTTGAATTGCTGGTAACTGCCTCAATATTAGTTATCACTCGTCGTATGTTGCATCCTTACAACCTTCAAGCTGTTGTAATCACATTTGCAGTATCGCATTTATTTTTTAATTTGGATTTGTCGTGGCGCAAGTAAGAGCAAGAGTCCAGCTGAATGTTGGCAAAAACAGTGATATCCCTGCAGAAATCGTATCTTTCAGTGGCTTAAAAGATGGCCAAGAGCATGTTGCTTTAGTTTTTAATCAAGCCGACACAGAGCAAGACGTACCATTAATTCGTATGCATTCAGAATGTTTAACGGGAGATGTATTTCACTCGTCTCGTTGTGATTGTGGTGAGCAATTAAATGAGTGTATCGAAATGATGCACCAGCAAGGTGGCATTTTATTATATTTACGCCAAGAAGGCCGTGGCATTGGTTTATACAATAAAATTGATGCGTATGTATTGCAGTCACAAGGCATGAATACTTACGAAGCGAATAACCACTTGGGTTTTGCTGACGATTTGCGTGACTTTTCAGACGCAGTGTTAATGTTAGAAGCGCTTAACTTAAATCACGTTAAGTTAATGACAAACAACCCAAATAAGCTTAAAGCACTGCGTGATGCAGGCATTGAGGTTGAGTCGGTGGTTGGCACTCATGCACACATCAAAGCGGGTGTGGTAGGTAACCGAGCTTACCTCGAAACGAAAATCAAACATGGCTCGCACATGCTTGATATTAAAAAAATTAAAAAGCCTGAGTAATTTTCACTATAGGTGACTATAAACAAGTAGCGCACCCAGTTATACTCGGTGCGTTTTGTTGTTATTGAATGAGAAACTATGTCGATCGAAGTACGTATTTTTAAAGCAGGTGCAGGCGTTAAATGGTTTAAAGCTGGATGGGAAATCTTTAAGCTGCAACCGTTTACCTTTATATTAATGCACCTGCTAATCGTGATAATTAGCTTTTTGGCATTGCTGCTACCTTTACTGCAAGTTGTTGGTGCATTTGTAACCCCGTTTTTGATGGCTGGTTTTTATCAAGCTGTATTAACAAAACAACAAGGCGGGACTATCAGCCAAGCTGATATCTTTAAGCCGTTTAGTAATAAAGGAAACCGTATAGGTTTAGTGCGCGTTGCAGTGTATCAGATGGCGGCAGGTATTTTATTAGCCTTACTTTCTAATTTCATTTTTGCTGATGCCTACGCAGTTATTTCGAGCCAGACTTTTGATCCGCAGAACCAAACACACATTACAGATTTATTGGCAACCATTTCAATGGGGCAAGTTGCGGTATTTCTATTGGCTATCTGTGTGTATCTAACAGCTTTTGCTTATGCAGTGCCATTGGTTTACTTTCAAAAACAAAGCAATATGTTTCAGGTTTTAAAAACCTCATTCATGGTGTTTTACCATAATATGGCACCACTGAGTGTTTATGGTCTAATTTGCGCCGTTTTAATGGTAATCTGTATTCCTTTATCATTTATTCCTCTATTGGTTTTAATGCCAATTTGTTACATTAGTTTCTTTGTGTCTTTTCAGGCTATTTTTATGCCGGTTGTGCCAAAAGGTGATGACCAAACAAAAGCACCTGAAGCACAGTCACAATCAGGACGCTTTGACGCGTAATGGATGATAAAGAACAAAAGTTAAAGAATTATGTACTTTGGTTACTGTCTCGACAAGATTATTCGCGTCGAGATTTAACACGAAAGTTACTGCAAAAAGAGGCGTCGCCGGAGTTCACAGAACGCTTGTTAGACTGGTGTGAGTCACACAACTTTATTAACGAACAGCGCTACTGTGAAGGGTTTGTACGCCGCCATTTAGCTAAGTATCATGGTGCAAAACGCATTCAGAGCGAAGCAATGGCAAAAGGGATAGACCGAGCATTATTAGATAAGACGCTCGAGGAGTTCGAAGTCGATTGGTTCGAACTCGCGCAGGACGCATATTTAAAGAAGTTTTCAAATTCAGGTAAAGAACTCGACCATAAAGAAAGAGCGAAACGTGTACGCTACTTGATGTATCGAGGCTTTAATTACGAACAAATTGATTTTGCAATGCAAGCACAGCAATAAACGGGTGAGATTTTCACATGCAGCATATGACTACCGCACAGATCAGGCAACAGTTCTTAGACTTTTTTGCCTCTAAACAACACCAAATTGTTCCTTCAAGCTCGCTGATCCCGGGTAACGATGCCACGTTATTATTTAATAACGCCGGTATGGTGCAATTTAAAGATGTATTTTTAGGTGCCGAAAGCCGCCCTTACTCACGTGCGACCAGCTCACAACGTTGTGTGCGTGCAGGTGGTAAACATAACGACCTAGAAAACGTAGGTTACACTGCACGTCACCATACATTCTTTGAAATGTTAGGTAACTTCAGCTTTGGTGATTACTTCAAGCAAGACGCAATCAAGTTTGCGTGGGAGTTTCTAACTGATGTTGTAAAACTACCGCAAGAAAAGCTACTAGTAACCATTTATCACGATGATGAAGAAGCCTTCAACATTTGGCATAAAGAAGTGGGTCTAAGTGAAGATCGCATTATTCGCATTGCAACTAGCGATAACTTCTGGTCAATGGGTGATACGGGTCCTTGTGGTCCATGTTCTGAAATCTTTTACGATCACGGTGAAGAAATTTGGGGTGGTCCTCCTGGCTCTCCAGAAGAAGACGGTGACCGTTTCATCGAGATCTGGAACCTAGTATTTATGCAGTATAACCGCCATGCCGACGGCACAATGGAACCTCTTCCTAAGCAGTCTGTTGATACAGGTATGGGTCTTGAGCGTATCTCTGCAATTTTACAAGGCGTTCACTCAAACTACGAAATCGATTTATTCCAAGCACTTATTGCCGCTGCAGCTAAAGTAACAAACGCGCAAGACTTAGATGATAAATCACTACGCGTTGTTGCTGACCACATTCGTTCATGTGCGTTCTTAGTATCTGATGGCGTTATGCCATCAAACGAAGGCCGTGGCTATGTGTTACGTCGTATTATTCGTCGTGCAGTTCGTCACGGTAATAAGCTAGGCGCGAAAGGTGCGTTCTTCTACAAGCTAGTTGCTGCTCTAATCGAACAAATGGGCCAAGCGTACCCAGAGCTTGCTAAGCAACAAGAAATTATCGAGAAAGTACTACGTATTGAAGAAGAGCAGTTTGGTAAAACACTTGAGCGTGGTCTTGCTATTTTAGAAGAAAGCCTAACTGACATCAAAGGTGATGTGATCCCTGGCGACTTAGTGTTCAAGCTTTATGACACTTACGGTTTCCCTGCTGACTTAACAGCAGATGTGGCGCGTGAGCGTTTCATGACGATTGATGAACACGGCTTCCAAGAATGTATGGCTGTACAGCGTAAGCAAGCACAGCAAGCTGGTAAGTTTGGTGCTGATTACAACCAACAACTTAAGTCAGAAAAACACACTGACTTTAAAGGTTACGATGCAGAGCATTACACTGGCACTGTGGTTGAGCTTTTCTCTGAAGGTCAATCAGTTTCTGTACTTGAAGATGGTCAAGAAGGTATCGCAATCTTAGACCGTACACCTTTTTATGCTGAATCTGGTGGCCAGGTTGGTGACACGGGTGTGTTAAAAGTCGCTGGTGGTGAGTTCGTAGTCACTAACACTACTAAGCTTGGTAACGCATTTGCGCACCACGGTCGTGTTCAAGGACGCATTGGTACAAATGATAAAGCAGAGGCAACAATTGATGCAGCACGTCGCGATAGCATCAAGAAAAACCACACTGCAACACACATATTGCACGAGACGTTACGTCAAATTTTAGGTGAGCACGTAAATCAAAAAGGTTCACTTGTTGACCCTGAGCGTTTACGTTTTGACTTCTCTCACTTTGAAGCGGTAACAAAAGACGAATTACGTCAAATCGAGCGCGCAGTGAATGATGAGATCCGTCGTAACTTTGCTCTTGAAACTGAGCTAATGGCTATTGAAGATGCCAAAGCAAAAGGTGCAATGGCATTATTCGGTGAAAAATACGACGACGAAGTTCGCGTAGTAACCATTGGTGATTACTCAATTGAACTATGTGGTGGTACTCACGTTAAGCGTGCTGGTGATATCGGCTTATTCAAAATTGTGTCAGAAAGTGGTATCGCGGCAGGTATTCGCCGTATCGAAGCAGTAACAGGTGCAGAAGCTGTTGCCTATGTTAGTGAGCAAGAGCAACAGCTAAATGATGTTGCAGCGCTAGTAAAAGGTGATAGCAGCAGTGTACTTGAAAAAGTGACAGCATTACTTGAGAAGTCAAAAGGTCTTGAGAAGCAAATTGCCCAGCTTAACGACAAGCTAGCAAGTGCGGCAGGGGCATCGTTACTTGACTCTGTAGTTGAAGTGAATGGTATCAAACTTCTGGTAGCTGATGTTGCTGGTACTGAATCTAAAGCACTACGTGGCATGGTTGATGACCTGAAAACTAAGATTGGTTCAGGTGTAATTGCGCTTGGTGTAGCCAATGGCGATAAAGTAAGCCTGATCGCGGGTGTAACTAAAGACCTAACAGGTAAAGTGAAAGCTGGTGAGCTTGTAAATTACATGGCTGCACAAGTAGGCGGTAAGGGCGGTGGTCGTCCTGATATGGCACAAGCAGGTGGTACTCAGCCAGAGAACCTTACTGCAGCCTTAGAAAGTGTAACTGGCTGGTTAACTGAGCGTTCTTAATCACTAGTGGCACTTATCGTCCAAAAATTCGGTGGCACCTCAGTTGGCTCAATAGAGCGAATTGAGGCCGTCGCCGACCTTGTTGTAAAAACTAAGCAACAAGGCCACCAAGTTGTGGTAGTGCTTTCGGCTATGTCGGGAGAAACTAACCGTCTTATTGAACTCGCTAAACAAATCGATTCTCGACCTAGCGCTCGTGAGCTTGATGTATTGCTGACCACAGGTGAGCAAGTCTCAGTCTCTTTATTGGCAATGGCTATCATTAAACGTGGTCATTCAGCGGTAAGCTTACTTGCCGATCAGGTTAATATTCGCACCGACAATATGTTTGGTAAAGCGCGTATTGAAGAGGTTGCTGCGACTCGTCTAAAGCATGAGCTTGAGCATAACCGTATTGCCATAATTGCAGGCTTTCAGGGGCGCGATATTGAAGGTAATATCACCACGCTCGGTCGCGGTGGTACAGATACTTCTGCGGTTGAGATTGCAGGTGCTGTCAATGCGGATGAATGTCAAATTTACACCGATGTTGATGGGGTATACACCACTGATCCGCGTATTGAACCAAATGCGCGACGTATGAGCCATGTTACCTTCGAAGAGATGCTCGAAATGGCCAGTCTTGGGGCTAAGGTTCTGCATATTCGCAGTGTCGAAGCCGCAGGAAAATACAATATACCGCTCAGAGTGTTATCGAGTTTTAACCCGGATCAAGGAACCTTGATCAGTTTTGAGGAACCGGATGTGCAAGCAAACATTGTGTCGGGTATCGCCTTTAATCGTGACGAAAGTTTGATTTACGTCAATGGCGTGCACCAAGGGACGGAAAACCTTGCAAAAATATTGAAACTTTTCGCAGAATTCGGCATCGAAATAGATATGATTAATCAAGTTAATCATAACTTTGAAAAAATAGACTATGCTTTTACTGTGCACACGAATGATTTTGAGCAAGCACTCGAAATTCTGACCAAAAACCAAGATGGTATCAGCGCAGAATCTATTAAAGGGGTCAGTAATGTTGCCAAAGTGTCTGCAGTAGGTGTAGGGATGAAATCTCACTCTGGTGTGGCAAGCTTATTTTTTAATGCGCTTGGCGAAGAAAACATCAAAGTGATGCTTGTGTCGACATCAGAAATAAAGATATCAGTTTTAATTGATGAAAAATATTTAGAACTAGCTGTACGTGCACTACACAAAGTTTTTTTAACTGAAAATGAATAAGATCTAGAGTTTTTACTTACTTTTAAGTCTAGATTTCATTAGAATGTTTTTGACGCGGAATCTTTTAATTTTTTGGAACATGGGAGCAAGAGAATGCTAATACTAACTCGTAGAGTAGGTGAAACCCTTATGATCGGTGACGAAGTTACAGTTACTGTTCTTGGTGTTAAAGGAAATCAAGTTCGCATTGGTGTAAATGCACCTAAAGATGTATCAGTACATCGTGAAGAAATCTACATGCGAATCCAAGCAGAGAAATCTAACCCAAATCCGGGCAATGTTTAATCAGCGATAGATATTTTTAAGAGCCACTCATTGAGTGGCTCTTTTATTTAGTTCAGCTGTTATTTCATCATTTAGCGCTTGTTTAGAAATATATTGCATACCGCGCTGCGCCTTTAAAATATAACCTCGCTCAGTTTCAATAATCTCACTAATTTGTTGCCAGCTTAATTGGTAGCTTTTATGTGGGTTTTCGGCCTTCACTCCTTCATCATCAAAGGTGATGGTCACTTCGCTACCTGATGCTCGGCTCATCATTTGTCTTGCGACCCACCATGGGCGCTTGTAATAAAACGATAAACACTCAACGACAGCAAGCATAATCATAAAGCTGCCCAGATAATGATTCTCTAATTGATAAAAAGCTAATAAGCCTAAGGTTATTAACAATGCCAACAGCGGGTATTTAGGCTTGGCTTGTGATGAATAAGGTAAAGACTCATCAAAGCATTCGTAATAATACGGTCTATCTAGTGTGTAATTTGTACTTAATGTCATTCTCAGACTCACTTATTCGACTGGCAGCAGTTTAACATTGATAGAAAAAAACTGCCGCAGTTGGTTTTCATTTAGTTGTCATTATGAGAGCTTAAGGTATCTGTATTTTTAGGGGTAAGTTGTATGTTTGTTAGTTCAATGTCATTAGCGCTTGCAATGACTTCAAATACTTTTTTAGTTATGGGCGATATGCCATACACCCCGATTGATGAAATTAATCTCGCAAATGACGGAAAAATTACTAAGGCAATCGCTGCAACACCCCATGGCTTTTTAATGCACCTTGGCGATATGAAATCAGGAGCGCTTGCTTGCACGAATAAGCTTTTGCAAACTAATAAGGCGTTATTAACATCGCTGACTACGCAGCCTTTTATTTACACCCCAGGTGATAATGAGTGGACAGATTGCGACCGCGTCACATTAACTCCTCAATTTGATGAGCTCGAACGGCTAAGTTTTGTTAAAGGCTTAATGTTCGACGATGCTTATAGACAAAAAGCAAAACAGTTACAGGGTTATTTAACACAAGCTGAAATGCTAGAGAATGCTCGTTGGCAATTCGATGGCATTGAGTTTCGCACCTTACATATACCAGGTACTTTTAATGGTCGCTCGCAAATTTTAAAAAGTGACAAAAGCGCAGCACTTGATGCAGCCGACAAACGTGATAAGTACAATTTAATTTGGTTAAAACAAGCACTCGTTCAGCAAGATGCTAAGGCGTATGTGTTTGGCTTTCAGGCTGATATTTACCACCCGACCAGTAAACCAGTTTGTAGTGAATCACAGCGCTCAAACTGTGATGCTTTTAAAGTATACCGTGATGCCATCAGTGACTTCGCAAAGCACACCAATAAGCCTGTGTTAGTGATGCATGGTGATACAGGTCCATACTGTAAACAACAGTTAGCAAGTAACTTAACACGCTTGAATGTACCTGGTGATTTTGCTGTGAGTGATGTAGCAAAAGTGAGCTTTGTTGATGGGAAGTGGCATATAGCGAGTGTAACAACAAATGAACTCCTCACAACGGGTTGTAAGTGAAACCCAACAAGTTAGCGAGTTTCTAGGTGAAAGAGTAAAGTTACGAGCTTAAGGTAGCTGCGGGTTTACCCCGCGTAGGCGTGAAATTTATTTCGCGCGATTCTCTCAATTTATGCGGCTGTAAGTCGGGCTTTAGCCCGTCACGTATGTGTGATAAAACACGTGTCGCCATAAATGACGACCTATATGACGTAGGGCAAAACGGAGCGAAACCTAACAATTAGCGTGTTTCTGGGGGAAAGAGTAAAGTTAGCAAGCTCCTTGACACAAGCAACAGGCAGCCTAGAGTTGCTAACTTGCTAACTTGCTAACTTGCTAACTTGCTAACTTGCTAACTTGCTAACTTGCTAACTTGCTAACTTGCTAACTTGATAACTTGCATACACAAAAAAAGCGACACTTGGCCGCTTTCTTCATAAAGTGTTGTGATTAGCAGTTAGTTTCTTCTGCGTTAACACCTTCTTTTACTTCTTCACATGCGTCTTCAACAGCATTTTGTGTATCAGTAATTGCTTCATCAATACGCTCACCTGCATCTTCTGCCGAGTTATCTTCACAACCCATGATGAATAGACCTGAAAATAGAGCGATAGTAGCGGCTTTCAAAGTTGAATTTTTCATAACGAAATTCCTTGTAAATAAAATAAATTAAGTGGTTATTTGCTTATAACTACTTAGGGGCGTTACCTCTAAGAGCTCCAGATACCAGTGAAATAACTAGTAGTACTAAAAATATAAAAAAGATAATTTTAGCGATGCCTGCAGCGGCTCCTGCGATACCACCAAAACCTAACACTGCTGCGATTAACGCGATAACTAAAAAAGTAATGGTCCAGCGTAACATAATGGTCTCCTTGGCTATTTAAATTTTCTAAAGTTCGATGTAACTGAAGCGAGTTCTGTGCCAGATGTTTTACTTGTTTTATTTCAATGGCTTACCTTTATTTGTGATGCTGGTAGATGTTCATCACTTGGTAACATTTACGAGTAAGCATGTAAGTTATTCATAGTGATATTTTTTCATATTGAGTTGCATGAGAAAAACATCAGATTGCCACAGTATTGGTAAGACCAATTTAACTTTTTATTGGTTGGTAAAGTCTAACACCTTGTTGTGTGTGGTTTTTAGACGCTTGTTGGTTTTTAGTTAATAGCTGAACATATAACTTATGGCTATATCGACTATTTATATCATCTATATCGAGGCTTTGAATGATGGAAATGTAGGGTGTTAATTATATGTGCGGCATGTTATTTTAAAATTAATTGGTTTTACCAATTTACAATGGTGCTATACAAATGATTTTGGTTTGTTATTATTGGTGCATAATTATTTAACAAAAATAACTTTTTATTTTAAGTAAGCGAGGGGAGTCGTATGGATATAGGTGGATTACTCACCACTGCGGCCAGTTTGATGGTAACAGGCATGGTAGGCGTGTTTGTTTTTCTGACTATTCTGATTACAGCAGTCACTTTAATGTCAAAACTAGTTGGTCGATTTGATGATCCAGCAAGTGCAGAACCTACGCGAACAGCAAAAATTCAACCTCAACAGGGTGTGCCTCAGGCACATATTGCAGCAATAAGCGCTGCAATCGCTCAATTTCGAAATAAACAAAAATAACGGGGCAGCTCGAACATGGCTAAATTAAAATTAACCGAATTAGTATTGCGTGACGCACACCAGTCTCTTTTGGCAACGCGTATGCGCTTAGACGACATGCTACCCATAGCCGAAAAACTCGACAATGCGGGTTATTGGTCAATTGAATCATGGGGGGGGGCAACGTTTGACTCGTGTATCCGTTATTTAGGTGAAGATCCTTGGCAACGTATTCGCGAACTAAAGGCTGCAATGCCAAACACTAAGCAGCAAATGTTACTTCGTGGACAAAACCTTTTAGGCTACCGTCATTATGCTGATGATGTGGTCGAAAAGTTTGTCGAGCGAGCACACAAAAATGGTGTTGATGTATTTCGTATTTTCGATGCGATGAACGATGTACGAAACCTTGAAACTGCTATTAAAGCAGCTGTTAAAGTGGGAGCTCACGCTCAAGGTACAATTTCATACACAGTAAGTCCTGTACATACACTTGATATGTGGCTGAAACTTGCAAAACAGCTTGAAGAGCTTGGCTGTCATTCGATTTGTATTAAAGATATGGCAGGTTTATTAAAGCCATATGATTGTGAGCAGTTGATCAAAGGCCTAAAAGAAACCGTGTCTATTCCTATTGCGATGCAATGCCATGCTACTACTGGCTTAAGCACTGCAACTTATCAAAAAGCAATCGATGCAGGTATTGATATGCTTGATACGGCGATTTCGTCAATGAGTATGACTTATGGTCATAGCGCAACGGAGACAATAGTTTCAATTGTCGAAGGCACAGAGCGAGATACTGGCCTTGATTTAAACCAATTAGAAGAAATTGCAGCTTACTTCCGTGATGTACGTAAGAAATATGCTGCTTTTGAAGGTAGCTTAAAAGGCGTTGATGGTCGCATCTTATTAGCACAAGTACCTGGCGGCATGTTAACTAACATGGAAAACCAGCTTAAAGAACAAGGCGCGGCTGATAAGCTTGATCAAGTATTACTTGAGATCCCACGTGTTCGTGAAGACTTAGGTTTTATTCCTTTGGTTACGCCAACCTCGCAAATTGTAGGTACCCAAGCGGTACTTAACGTATTAACTGGCGAGCGTTACAAAACCATTACTAAAGAAACTGCGGGCGTGCTCAAAGGTGAATATGGTGCCACTCCTGCACCTATGAATAAAGAGCTGCAAGAACGAGTGCTAGAAGGCGCAGAGGCAATTACTTGTCGTCCTGCAGATAAATTAGAGCCTGAACTTGAGAAACTTGAAGCTGAGTTATTAAGTGAAGCCAAAGAGCAAGGTTTAGAACTTGCTGATGACGTGATTGATGATGTACTTACATATGCATTATTCCCACAAATAGGCCTTAAATTTATTAAAAACCGCAACAACCCAGATGCGTTTGAAGCAATTCCAACAGGTGAAGTTGCCAAGTCTGAAAGCAAACCTGCTTCTTCAAGCCCTGTAAAAGCGGAGCAATACAGCGTTAAAGTTGATGGTAAAGTTTACGATGTCGTCGTAGCACAAGGTGGTGAGCTTAAAGAAGTAACTTTAAAAGACAGTGAATTAATTCCTCAGTCTGCTTCAGCGTCAGCAGGCGAAACACTCAATGCGCCTTTGGCTGGTAATATTTTCAAAGTGAAAGTGAAACCAGGCCAAACAGTAAATGAAGGTGATGTGGTTATTATCATGGAAGCGATGAAAATGGAAACAGAAGTTCGCGCCGTACACTCAGGTACAATTGCAGAAGTATTAGTAGCTGAGGGTGACTCTGTTGCCACTGGCGATGCGCTAATCGCGCTAGCATAGGAGAGGCAGAGGATGGATGGTGTTTTAAACCTCTGGCATGCCACGGGTATTGCTAATTTTACCTTTGCGGCATTGATCATGATTGCGGTTGGTTGCTTGTTACTTTATTTAGCAATTGCACGTAACTTTGAGCCACTGTTGTTATTACCTATTGGCTTTGGGGCTATTTTAACGAATATCCCTGTGGCCGGGTTATCTGAGCCGGGTGGGTTACTTTATTATGTGTACCACATCGGGATTGATTCTGGGGTGTTCCCACTTTTGATCTTCATGGGGGTTGGTGCGCTTACAGACTTTAGTGCCTTGATAGCAAACCCTCGTATGTTGTTGTTAGGTGCGGCTGCACAGTTTGGTATTTTTGCTACTCTATTTGGTGCAATACTACTTAACTTTATTCCTGGCTTTGAATTTACACTACAAGATGCATCTGCGATTGCCATAATTGGTGGTGCAGATGGTCCAACAGCTATTTTCTTAGCATCTAAGTTAGCGCCTGATTTACTTGGTGCAATCGCAGTTGCGGCTTATTCATACATGGCATTGGTGCCAATTATTCAGCCGCCAATTATGCGTGCACTAACTACACAAGAAGAGCGTGAAATTCAAATGCCGCAACTTCGTACTGTATCGAAGAAAGAGAAAATTGTTTTCCCGTTAATGGTGTTGAGTTTAACCATCTTGTTTTTACCAGCTGCAACACCTCTGGTAGGTATGTTCTGCTTGGGTAACTTGATGCGTGAATCGGGCGTGGTTGATCGTTTAAGTAATAGTGCACAAAACGAAATCATCAACATTACCACCATTTTCTTAGGCTTAGCGGTGGGCTCAAAGCTTGCGGCAGATAAGTTCTTAACCGTAGAAACAATAGGTATTTTGGTGTTAGGTGCTTTGGCCTTTGCGATAGGTACAGCTTCAGGTGTGTTTATGGCAAAAGGGCTTAATAAGATCTCTAAATCGCCAATCAACCCATTAGTGGGCGCAGCAGGTGTATCAGCGGTACCAATGGCAGCACGTGTGGTTAATAAGGTTGGTCTTGAGAGCAACCCGCATAACTTCTTGTTAATGCATGCCATGGGGCCAAACGTAGCAGGGGTATTAGGAAGTGCCGTTGCAGCAGGTATTCTTTTAGCTATTGTTGGCTAAGTCGATTTACTTCCAACCGACTGGCGCAGTAATTTTACTGCGCTTTTTTTTGTCTATAGACTAGGTAGTTAAATGATTCTTGTGTAAGGAAGCCATCATGAATATTTTTATTATCTTACTCTGCCTTTTTGTTGCCTTGGTTATTCTAATACCGCTACTTGAAAAGTATCAGTCTAAAATGGGGCTTGATGGCGCAACTAAATATGCAAAGTATATTTGGCCACTAGTGATGATTTCGCTAATTATTCAGCTTATCTATGTATTATTAAGATAATAATTGTATCGGTAATGAGCGTGTTTAATTTAAGGTATGAATAGAGTCGGCAATAAGTTTAGTTTGATAACGCCATAACCGTTTTAGCTTGAATTGTCTCAGAAACGAAAAAGCCGCTTCAATTGAAGCGGCTTTATTATGTTTACTTAGCTACTTATTTAACGCTAGTTGTAACTCTCTGTTACGCTGTAATTGCGCTAAGAAGTTATCAGCAATTGGTTTAAACTTAGCTAGCTCATCGCGCGGTAAAGGCTCTGATTTAGGTAGTTTGACTGTTTTCGGATTACGGTGCACACCGTTTACTAAGAATTCATAGTGTAAGTGTGGGCCTGTTACGCGGCCTGTCGCACCAACGGTACCAATTTTTTGGCCTTGCTTCACTTTTTGGCCTGTTCTAACCATTTTCTTGTTTAAGTGTAAGTATTTAGTCACATACTGTGTGCCATGGCTAATAAATACGTAGTTACCATTGTACTTACTATAACCAGCTTTAATTACTTTACCATTACCCGATGAAACCACTGGCGTACCTGTACGTGCAGCGTAATCAATACCATTATGTGGTTTTACCGTCTTAGTCACAGGGTGTAAGCGGCGAGGATTAAAGCTCGAGCTAATATACTTAAAGTTAACTGGCGCACGTAAGAAGGCTTTTTTCATGCTACGGCCTTCAGGTGTGTAGAAGTTACCATCTGTATGGCGAATAGCGGTATAACGCTCGCCTTGATTAATAAATTCTGCGGCAATAATTTTACCATCACCAATGTACTCACCATCAACATAGTGAGCTTCGTAAATAAGACCAAATTGGTCACCTTTACGAATGTCATTAGCGAAGTCGACATCCCAACCAAAGATGTCAGCAAAATTCATAATTTGACGCTCGCTTAAACCAGCGGCAATACCAGACGTCCAAAAACTATTAGAGATCTCACCGCCAGCTGATTTACTTAGCGTTTCGATTTCTTTGCTATCAATAGCGGTGTCGTAGTTACCTTCGTCATTTAATGTAACGTATAAGGTATCTGTTTTTGAAATCACATAACGAAGCTGCGCTAGAGAGCCATCTTCGGCCGTTGCAAAGCTTAAGATTTCGCCTGGGTGAATTTTTGTTAACTTACGAGTTTCAGCGTTGGTATTAACTAGTTTGTGTAATGTTTGCGCTGAGAAACCCGCACGTTTGAATATAAGTGCTAAATTATCGCCATTACGTACTTCATGGTCGATAAGCTCGTATTCTGGAAGTTTTGCTGCTGCTTGCTCCGAATTTAGCTCAGTTAGTTTTTCGTTATCATCAACTTTAACTTGTAATTCGTAGCGTTTGCCAATTTCAAGTGCGTTCGCACTGTTGTCCTTTGATGCGGTGGCTTTTTCAGAAGGCAATAATGCCAAGCCGACAATAGCAGAAACCAAACCGAGAATAAGCAGTTTGTGTTTTTTGGGAAGTTTGTGCACTACGTGAACCATATCGTGCCTTTTCTGCTGTCAAGAAATTTAAATACTAATATCGCAGGATATACCTAAAATAGAGCAAATACCAGTGTTTTGTAGATTTAAACTGGCGCTATTTTACGCTAGAATTGGCCTGCGCGTTAAACTTTTTTGGTTGAAATTGCAGCAGATGCCTATGGTTAAACTAAATCTAGATTAGTTAACTAAAGTACCTTCATAAAATTGCAATAACGCGGTATAAAGAACAATCATGCGCGCTGCCTTCAGGGCTGTTTCTTAAACTATTTAAGTTAGGCTTTTTTCTAGTGTCGCTTTTTGGTGCTAACTAGCTAAATTTTAAAGTTTTTAGCTCTATATTTATAACCCTGACAGGCCACCACGCCCCGGTAGCTGAATTTTTGGAGTAATACACAGTGGATTTACAAACCGCTCTAGCTGAGATAAAACGCGGTGCAGAAGAGATATTAATTGAAGACGAATTAGTTGAAAAGCTAAAGTCTGGTAAGAAACTTAAGATCAAAGCGGGTTTCGATCCAACTGCGCCTGATCTGCATTTAGGTCATACAGTTCTTATCAACAAAATGAAAACCTTCCAAGATCTAGGTCATGAAGTAATTTTCTTAATCGGTGATTTCACCGGTATGATTGGCGATCCAACGGGTAAAAACGTAACACGTAAACCGTTAACTCGTGAAGATGTTCTAGCTAACGCTGAAACATATAAAGAGCAAGTATTTAAGATACTTGACCCTGCTAAAACTACTGTTGCGTTCAACTCTACTTGGATGGAGAACCTCGGTGCTGCAGGTATGATTAAATTGGCTGCGCGTCAAACAGTAGCACGTATGCTAGAACGTGATGACTTTAAAAAGCGTTATGCCGGCGGTCAATCAATTGCTATCCACGAATTTTTATATCCACTGGTACAAGGTTGGGATTCTGTTGCATTAGAAGCTGATGTAGAGCTTGGCGGTACAGACCAACGCTTTAACCTATTAATGGGCCGTGAATTACAAAAAGATGAAGGTCAGAAGCCACAAACAGTATTAATGATGCCACTGCTTGAAGGTACTGATGGCGTTCAAAAAATGTCTAAGTCATTAGGTAACTACATTGGTATTACTGATGAGCCTAACGATATGTTTGGTAAAGTCATGTCTATTAGCGATGAGCTAATGTGGCGTTACTATGACTTATTAAGTGCCTTATCAATCGAAGAAATTGCTGCACTTAAACAGCGTGTTGCTGATGGTGCGAACCCACGCGACATCAAGATTGAGCTAGCGAAAGAAATGATTGCTCGCTTCCACAGTGAAGAAGCAGCAGAAGGCGCTCATCAAGATTTTATCAAGCGTTTCCAAAAGAATGCATTACCAGATGAGATCCCTGAAGTAACAGTAACGATTGCTGAAGACACTGTGTTCATCACTAATTTATTAAAAGAAGCTAACCTTGTAGCAAGTACATCAGAAGCAATGCGTATGATTAAGCAAGGCGCTGTAAAGATTAATGGTGAAGAAAAAGTAACGGATACTAAGCTTGAAGTTGCTAAAGGTACAACACAGATTTACCAAGTAGGTAAGCGTAAGTTTGCTAAAATCACCTTAGCTTAATTAAATAAGCTACAGAATAAAAAAACCAGCTGCGGCTGGTTTTTTTGTGCTTATATTTTGATTAGTTTGTGAATAGGCTAATTACTTCAATCCCGACTATAAGCAGTAACCAAAATGCTTTCGCTTGATTTAAACGATTGACTAATGCGGGAATATCATCAGCATTTGGTAGGCGATCGGTACCAACACGCATTTTATTAAAGCGCTCACCTTGGTATAGGGCAGGGCCACCTAACTGCACTTGCAAAGCAGCCGATGTAACACTCAACAGCCACCCTGTATTGGTTTGATAAAAGTGTCTGCCATAGTGTTTTATATAATGAATACATTGCTTGCTGGCATTGGTTGCTGCAATCGTTAATGCGACTAATCGAGTGGGTAGCCACTCCAATACAAACAGGAGCTTAGCAATGGGAGCCAAAAACGGGTTGTCGGGTTTGCGGTTTTTTCGCCATGCTTGATGAATTAATGTGAGTAAGCGATAAACCAAAGCAAGGATAGCGCCGCCAAGTATATAAAAGAAAATAACGGCAAAATAATGCCGTGCACTTTGTAGCACCAGTGACTCCATCGTTGCTTTGCAAATTCCAGGATCTGATAAACGTGATACATCACGGGCAACGAGGCTAGCTAGCAGCTCTCTAGCTGTCGCTTTTTGATTGAGCTTGAGTAATCTGGCAATACGTAAAGATTTCTTCTCTTGAGCGCGGCTACTGAGTAACAAATATAAAATTAAGCCATTTAATAACTCAGGATAAAAAGCAAACTCTAAAAACAGCACGATCAATGTCACTATCACTAAAATAGTGAGTGTAAAAGCCAAAGTTGAGGCTAAATACTGATAGCTTTTGGGGTTCGTTGGGTTGTATAAACGCTCGCCGAGTGCAGAGAAAATAACGGTTAAAAAGGTGTTTGGATGATACCAACTAACCAAAGGAAAGAAGCGCTCAGCTAAGAGCGCTACAAAAAATACAATAATGTCCAAATGGTTTTGAACAATATTTGTAATCACCTTATAAACTCACCGACGTCAGTTTTTCAAGTAGAGCAACCACCATTTTAGAAGAGTTGATAGATGCAGTTTCGATATACTCTTCAAATGATTGCGGCGATTCTTTACCAGCAATATCAGACATTGAACGAATCACAACAAATGGTGTTTCTAATACGTGGCAAGCTTGAGCAATTGCCGCACCTTCCATTTCTACAGCAAGCATCGTTGGGAATTCAGCGCGTGTTTTTTCAATTCGTACTGGGTCACACATAAATGAATCACCGGTACAAATTAGGCCAATCATGGTTTTAACATCGCTGATTTGGTTTACGCTTTGCTCTGCCGCTTCAATCAGTTTAGGGTGAGCAGCAAAGCCTGCTGGCATTTGTGGTACTTGGCCAATTTCGTAACCAAATGCAGTAACGTCTACATCGTGATGGCGCACTTCTGAAGAGATAACCACATCGCCTACATTTAGTGACGGTTCAAAACCACCTGCAGAACCTGTGTTGATCACACAATCTGGGCTGAAGTTATCGATTAGTAGTGTTGTTGCTACTGCAGAAGCTACTTTACCAATGCCAGATTGAACTAAAGTAACAGTGTTACCCGCTAATTCACCGGTGTAAAATGTAAAACCAGCTTTAGTCATGATGCTTGGGTTTGCCATCGCTTCGCGTAAGATTTTTACTTCTGGCTCCATCGCGCCAATAATACCAACGTGCATAATATTTGATTCCTTAGATTGAATAGAATGATTATACCTAAAAACAGCTGAAACAAACAAAAAAGCAGACTTTAAAGTCTGCTTTTGCCAATATTATGACAGGCTAGATTTCAGCGAGCGCCGTTGAGTGTGCTTTTGCTTGTGATGGTGACAACACGGCTGGTTTAGTTACGCGGTTACGTGCGGGTCTAACTGGTGCTGCTGCAGGTTTACCAAGCTTAAACATGATTGCATCACGTACTTCTCTTGGTTGATAACCTGATTTTACCTTCATACGAATATGTGGAATGCCTGCAGCTTCTAATGCGCCGCTAACAAACCAATCTCGTTGAGCTTTGTGGCCGTCGCGGTTGGTGTTATTTACCAAATCAACAGCGGCAACAATAGTTAGTTTATCTTTGTCGATAAGTACATAATCTAACTGTTTGTTTTTGGCTTTAGCCATCGCTGCGCGTTTAGCTTTTACCGATAAACCTTGTTTACAGTCGATTAAATCAATCAGTTTAACGCGGCTTACGATTTTATACTGATCGCCTACAGCACGTTCAAGAAGATGTAAAAAAGCACTCTCAACTTGCGTAAAAACAGTTTGCTTACGAGTGAAAGGATAGGGGTTTCCGCCTTCATCGGTAAACTTCGACGCAACAACAGAGGCTACTACGACTAAAACTAAAATTGATAATAAAGCGAATTCCATACGGTAACTCCACAACAACAAATTGACACTGAAAATTAAAAGCAATTAGCGTGCCTAAGTGTGTGGAGGTACTCGAAATTTTTAAGCTGTGTATCCGCCTGCAATCCCTTTAACTGCGATTGCTACTGCGTCATGGGCATGAAGTGATTCGTAGTGATTGATTTGCAACCAATAATCTGCGTAGTTATGCTGTTCAAGTAAGCCTTTAATTTTACGTGCAGCATCTTCGCAGAACATTAAGTTTTGACCATTTAAGCGGGCAAATTCTTGCTCATCTTCACGTTTAACTGCCGCTTGCACAGGTGTTTTTAGCTCAGCTTCTAACGCATCAATTAAGCCAACCACATCAAAACTGTCAACGTTACTATCGAGTTTTACTTTCACGTTTGCAATTGAACGCTGTGAGTGTGGTGTAGCAACAATTCCGTCAGTTGTGCCTAGCCATTCTAAAACAGTTTGCTTATCAACATTTTGCTCTGCAAACTTTTCGCTAAACGCATTTTGAATTAATTGACGAGCAAGGGCTGCTGAACATGGGCATGTTGACGAGTAAGTTACATCAACCATTAACTCAAAGCTTAAAACACCTTGGTTGATCTTCGCGATCAGGTGAATAGGGTAGTTTTTCCAACCCACTTTGCCACTTAATAAAGATCTACGACGTAAAGGCAGCTCAAATTTAAATTCGATTTGTGCTTGGTCACTTAAATCATCATGACTACTAATAAAGGCATCAAGTGCTTGGGCAAGTGTTTGTGGATTAACTTGCTGCTCGGTTGATAAAGTGTCTAACGCTAAAAATAAACGCGACATGTGAATGCCTTTCGCGTCTTCTTTATGCAAGTTTACAAAAGCTCGTGCCTTGGCAATTACATTTACAGGGGCAATATCGCGAGTTTCAAAAATGAAAGGAAGTTCAATTTCGCCCATGCCAACCCAGTCTAATTTACCTGTTTGTAGGGCGGGAGCCGTATCAGCAATATCTGGCATCGTGGTTTGCATGGTAATACTCATTCTTTGCAATTATTAAAGCGCGGTATTTTACATGAAAAAATATAAAAAAGCGGCGTTGATGAAAAAATTCTATGTTTATCGCACAATATGAATATTTCTAAAGGAATAGTGATAAAATCAGCTATGCTGTTTTTTTTCGATTATGTGCCTAAGCTTTAATATATGATTGATTCTTCTTTGAGTCCGTGGGCTCGCACACTCTCAAGCTTTATTTCTAAATACGGTGAGTTTAAAACTGCCGCCGCCTGTTATGCCTTATTATTGGTCATGTCGCTGATCTTATCGTGCATGTTTTATTATGTAGCAGTCGGTACGGTGACTTTAGTTGATGTTTTGGCGGTGATGTTCTTCACTGCGGTGGTATCGCCGATTTTAATTACTGTGCTGCTTAACTCAATTCGTCAGTTAGAAGCCTCTTACAGCTATCTAGATAGCGCAACCAAACAAGAAAAACTACTCAACCAAACGCTAAAAGACAATATCAGTCGCTTAAATGAAGAGATTGATGAGCGTAAAATGGCGTTTCATGCCAAACACAGAGCAATCGAAGAACTCAGGCGTGAAATTGCCGAGCGTAAGAAAACCCAACAAGAGCTTGCACAACAAGGTATGTTATTGCGCTCTATTGTCGACTCGTCTCCCGATTTGTTTTATTACCGCGACAACAACGGCGTATTTGCTGGCTGTAATAAAATGTTCGAACAAGTGATAGGGAAAAGCAGCGATGAGTTAATAGGTAAAAGTGTTGAAGAAATCTACCCAAGTGATTATTTACCTGAGGTACTGCGCACCGATAAAAAAGTATCACAAACTCACCAAGCTCTCACTCTTGATGTTGAATATCCAGTAGGGGGTGAAAAGCGTTGGTTTGAAATGCGTAAGTTACCCTTTATTAATGAAAAAGGTGAGTACATTGGTTTACTTGCTTTTGGACGTGATATCACCAGTCGTAAAGAAGCAGCACAAGCACTTGAAGCAGCCTATAAAGATAAAGGTAAGTTCATTGCGACTTTAAGTCATGAGTTAAGAACGCCGCTTAACGGTATTGTGGGTTTAACCCGCATGCTACTTGATACTGAACTAGATAAACAGCAACGTAGCTGGTGTAACACGGTATTTTCGAGTGCCGAAACCCTTGGCAATATTTTTAACGATATTATTGATTTAGATAAAATTGACCGTGAGCAGCTCGATATTGTTGCCGACTCAGTCAACGTGGCCGACTTTATTAATGATGTAGTGAACTTTGCCGGTCTGATTGCTGAACAAAAAGGGCTAGAGTTCAATATTAAGCGCAAAGGTACGCTGGATGTTTACGCATCGCTCGACCCAACTCGTTTACGCCAAGTCGTTTGGAACCTTATCAACAATGCGGTTAAGTTTACTCAACAAGGCCATGTTGAACTTGAATGTCGTCGTGAGAATCGTGCCGATGGTCCGTGGTTAGTTATGCGAGTCAGTGATACAGGGCAGGGTATTCCGCAAGAGCAACTACACCGAATTTTTGACATGTACTATAAAGCACCTGATATCAATGGTACTAATGCCATTGGCTCTGGTATCGGCCTTGCGGTAACGAAAGCACTCGTTAGCGCGATGAAAGGTGAAATTAATGTCAGCAGTACAGAAGGTGAGGGCAGTGTTTTTGTAGTCGAAATACCGCTTCAGTTATGTATTGCGCCTACAGAGCAAAGTTATGCAGTTCGTAGCTTAAACATTCTTTTAGTGGAAGATGTGCCGCTAAATGCTGAAATAGCAACTAACTTACTTGAGCAGCGAGGGCACGAAGTTATTTGGGCTGAAACTGGTGAAGATGCGCTGTCGTTTGTCTATACAGAAGATGACTTAGATCTAGTTCTGCTTGATATGCAATTACCTGATATCAATGGTGATGAAGTAGCTCGTCAAATTCGTGACGATGAACACTTTGATAAGCTGCCAATCGTCGCCTTGACTGCCAACGTACGTAGCGCCGAAGAAGAGCTTGCTGGCATCAATATTCAAGGAGCACTTGCCAAGCCTATCAACACCACTAAACTCGATAAAATGCTCGGCGAGCTATTTGATATCAAACAGCAAAAAAACTGTCAGCCTGAGCCAATCAAAGCCGTGACTGAAAAAGATTTATCAGGTATTCGCATTGAGTTACTCGACATAGAAACCATCGAAGACTTTGTAGGCTCTATGGGGCTGGTTATATTTAATCGTAGCTGTGAGTTATTTAATAAGTTAAACCCTCAGTACCAAACTGAGCTGGCAGATGCCTTAGCGGCAGATGATAGAGAGGAGTACAAATCGGTGGCACACAAATTAAAAGGTGCGGCTGGTTCTGTAGGCTTAAACGATGTGCAGTTACACGCTAAGAAGATGGAACACGGCGCGCTTGATGAAAGTAGTGAAGAGTTACAACTGTGGCTTGATGAACTAGCAGTTAAAATAAATGAAGGGCGTGAAGCCCTCCAATTATTCTTGCAACAGTTAGAAGATTAATTCTAATTAGCTGTCGATTTTACCAATGAAGCGGTAGCCTTCACCATGGATGGTGCTGATTAGCTCAGATGTGCTGTTATCGCTTTCAAAGTGTTTTCTGATACGACGAATCGTTACGTCTACAGTACGGTCATTAGCGCGAAGCTCACGACCAGTCATGTGCTTGATTAATTGCTCACGGCTGAAAATACGGCCCGGTGAGTCAAGCATTAAGCGTAGCGCGCGGTATTCACCTTTAGGTAAACGCTTCGCATCGCCACTTGGTGATGTTAAACAACGGCTGTTTTCATCAAGTTCCCAACCGTTAAATGTGATAACACCATTTGTTTCGATATTCGCTTCTTCGCCACCAAGGGCTGTGCGCGAAATAAGGTTACGAGCACGAATAGTTAATTCGCGAGGGTTGAAAGGTTTAGTGATGTAATCATCAGCACCAATTTCAAGACCTAAAATGCGATCAACGTCGTTGTCACGACCTGTTAAGAAAATTAAACCAACGTTACGTTTTTGACGTAATTCACGCGCTAAGATTAGCCCGTTTTTACCTGGTAGGTTGATGTCCATAACTACAAGGTTCACATCATCATTATTTGTAAGCTTGTCATGCATATCATCGCCATCAATGGCTTCAATAACTTTGTAACCTTCAGCTTCAAATAAACTAACGAGGTTTAGTCGAGTTACGTCTTCATCCTCTACGATCAGAATGACTGGCGTTTGCATTGTATATTAACCTTTTCGGAAATTTTATTTACAAAAATTCGGTATTATCAAGCAAAACCGAATACTAGAGATTATAGGATTAGATCCAATTGTTAACAAGTAAAATCAATTTGGATAAAACTTAGCCATAGCTAACAATCGAGATTGCACTTTAAAGTTATGCTGCAATACGTGCTGCTTATTGATATACAGTCGGATTTTATTTCCTTCTTGAACCAGAGAGGCTATACCGCCATTTTCTAAAAAGCTGATACTTTCACCTATCGTTAAAGTATCCAATGAAATTGTATCGGTCCAAAGTGGAAGTATATCATTTTCTAATGTTTCATCAATGTATGTGATATCACAAACTTGAGAAAGTTCAGAAATTTGCTGGGTTTTTTTCACTAATATAACTTTGATTGGCTTTTTGTTAATTTGCAGTTCATTTCTATCTTTAAGAAACGCACCAGGGCCTTTATCTAAGTCATAAAAACAGAATGAAATAGGTGGAGGATCCATTTGCTCATTAAACTTAGTGAACTTGGCAATTTGATACAAAAATGCCGATTTTACCTGGTCAGGTGATTTTGCAGATACCGGGCACACAACAAGCAAAGTTAATAAGATACAACTCACTAATCTCATTACGCTGCACCTTCTTGCAACGGCAGGGTAATTATAAAGTGTGTACCTTCTTGGACTAGTTCATCGTATACGATGCTACCACCGAGTGCTTGAGTCACTAGGTTATACACCAAGTGCATGCCTAAACCACTACCACCTTCACCACGTTTAGTCGTCACAAATGGGTCAAAAATACGTTTTCGAATCGATTTTTCTACACCATGGCCATTATCAAAGTAATGAATGCTCAAGCTACTTTCGTTGCGCTCAACGTTAAAGGTGATTTCGTTATTTTGATCGTCACTAAATGCATGTATCACCGAGTTACTTAACAGCTGTTGTAGCACTTGTTGTAACGGTCCAGATTTGGTTTCAATACTAACATCATTGTTGCAGTTAATCGTGATTTTTGGATTACGGTATTGAATTTCAGAGCGCATCGACATCACTACATCGCTCAATAAATTATTTAAGTTTATTTTAGTGGTGACTTCGACATCTTGATTAACGGCAACTTTCTTAAAGCTAGAAACTAGTTCAGCAGCGCGATTTAGGTTGCGATAGATGAGGTCTAAGTTTTCAATGCCGTCATTAATAAAGCGTTTTAAGTGTGCTGAAGTTAGAGTTTTTTGTTCAAATAGGGCATTAATTTCAGCGAGTTTATCACGGAGTAGAGTAGAGCCTGTAATACCCAAGCCAATAGGTGTATTTACCTCATGGGCAACGCCAGCAACCATTTGGCCTAGTGAAGCCATTTTTTCGTTTTCGACGATTTGGTTTTGGTATTGATGCATTCGCTCAAGGGTATTGAGTAGTTCTTGGTTAGCCTCACGTAATGCGATTGTGCGCTGGTTTACTTTTTCTTCAAGGCTTTGGTTTAGTTGTTTAATCTCTTGTTTGTCTTTTTCGTGGCGCTCAATTTGCTTTTTAGTGCGCGCGAGCATGATGTTTAAGCTGCCAGCAAGTTGATTTATTTCATCAATATTGGTTTTTTTGGCACGAGTTTCATAGTTATGATTTTTCGATACATCTTGCAGCAGGTTACTCAGCTCATCAATAGGGTTTGCAATGCGTTTTTGAATACGTCGAGCAACAAAGTACACCAGAACTAGAACAAATAAGGTGAGCAAAATATCGATGATAATCTTACGATTAATGTACTGATTTAGCCTATCTAAGCCGCCGCGAACGTACACGTAACCAATGGTGTCGCCTTCGTATACGATAGGTGTTATTAGCTCTATATCTTCATCTTTAAAACGCGGTTCTAATAAATTATCGATGCTACCGACTTTAATGGGTACAGGTGGTGTTCGGTTGGCATTAAAACTACTAAAAAACACTGGTTCGTTTGATAATTCATCGATTGAGTAGATGTGGATGTTTTTAATGAGCGGCACAGACTCAAATGATTTTAAGCGCTCAGATTCTGTTTCGTTATCATCAAACAATACGGTGATTTGTGCATTGTAGGCGATTATTTTCGATAGAATAGAGATTTTATCGACAATCAGTGCTTTTTGCTCTTTGACATCTAAGTAAGTCGAAATAGAAATAGACAAAGACAAACATAACGCAGTAACTAGCATTACCGCATTGGTCAACGCTTTACGAATACTTGTTTGTGTCGAAAATGTCGGCATGCGCTTTTGAAGGCCAGAATTTTTGTTATTAGTAAGAGTTTAGTCTAGCAAAGACAATTGAAAGTAACTAAATATTTTAAAAAATATTTTTACTACGAATAAGCTATTTACTCAACTTTTATTTAGCTGAGTAAACTGCAAATTTAGTATTCTTGAAATCGGTACTGTATTGGCCAAATTGCGCTTCTAAAATAGGTGGGTATTTTAAGAAGCTGTTTGCAACTATGGTCAACTGACCTTGTTTACTTAAGTGCTGCTTAGCTGAGCTAAGAAATGCTTCGGCAATGGTGTAGTCTGTAGCAATACCGGTATGGAAAGGCGGGTTACTGATGATTAAGTCAAACTTACCATTAATATTTGCTAAGCCATCACTCAATACCGTTTGGCCTTTAAGGTGATTTAACGCCAGTGTTTGCTCAGTGGCATAAGTTGCCAATGCACTTACATCGCTACAAACAAATTCAAGCTCAGGCTGCTTTAAACCTAAGTAAGTAGCAATAATGCCGGCGCCGCAAGCAAAGTCGAGTACTTTGCCCTTGCTAATACTTGGCGCATTATTTAAAAGTACCGCAGTACCAACATCAAGAGCACCATGGTTAAATACCCCTGGCACACTGATCGCAGTAAATTCGACTTCGCCCGCTTTTACCTGAAATTGCTTATGGTAACGGCTGATATCAAAGCTATCGTTTAGCGTAAGCTCAGATAATAAATACAAAATACAGTGCTTAGCACTATCGATTTTGTTACTAAAATTACAGTGGTCTTTTAGCTGTTTCTCTGCTGATTTAACACCGCTTTTATTTTCACCTACCACAAAAAGTTGTACATCTTGATGACAAACAGCACGGATGTTATCAAGGCACATTTGTGCTTCTGGCTTAGCTTTAGGGTAATAGTAGATAACTAAATCGTAGTTACCATGTGGAATAGTGTGATCAACCACAGCATGTACGCCGGCAATTTTGCTGGCATACATGAAATTTGCGTGGTTATAGCTGAACGCGGTAATTACTGAGTCAGGATTGAGTGTTTTAAGTTCGTGTAAAAAGCTATCTTGCTCAAAGTTAACCACTAAAATCGATTTTCCAATAAGTTCGTCTTCATTTCGAAGCAATAATAAACTTGGATTGGTTAACTTACTCATGTTGCTTTTACCTTCTATTACTTAGTACGCTCAAACATTAGATCCCATACGCCGTGACCTAAGCGGTGACCACGTTGTTCAAACTTTGTCAGTGGACGTGAGTCTGGGCGAGGAACGTAATCGTTGGTTTCTGACTGGTTTTTGTAACCTTCAGCAACTTGCATTACTTCAAGCATATGTTCAGCATAGTTTTCCCAGTCAGTCGCCATATGGAAAACACCACCAATTTTTAACTTGCTACGTAATTTTTGCGCAAACTCAGGTTGTACAATACGACGCTTATGGTGACGTTTTTTATGCCATGGATCAGGGAAGAATAATTGCAGCTTAGATAAGCTTTCATCAGCAATACAATCAGCAAGCACTTCAACCGCATCGTGTTCGAATACACGTAAGTTTGTTATACCAGCTTCGTCCGCATCCATTAAACAGGCACCCACACCCGGGCGGTGAACTTCAATACCAATGAAGTTAAGCTCAGGTGCGTTTTTAGCCATTTCAACTAGCGATTTGCCCATGCCAAAGCCGATTTCTAGTACGACATCGTTATCGTTACCAAACACTTCAGCTAGGTTTAGCATGCCATTTTTGTGCTCAAGGCCCATCGTTGGCCAACACTTTTCGATGGCGGCGGCTTGGCCTTTTGTTAGGCGACCTTCGCGCTTAACGAAACTACGAATCGTGCGGATATATTTACCCTCTTGCTTTGCTTGCTCGAGGTTTGGGTTGCTTGAATCATTCATAAATTTGGCCTGATAAAAACACTGACTATAGAAAAAGGTTGCGTATTATCCCTGACCAGCGCCTTGAGTACAATAGTCAGGGCCTGTTTATCTTGCGAGATTAATTTTGACATTGAGGTAAAGCTGCTGCTGTTCGACTTGCTTGGCCTAACTAACTGCAATAGACTTGGCCGCAATGAGCTTCAGCAGGTAAAGACGTTATTTTGAATTTAAGCAATAAGGAGTCAACTTGGTTTGCAAACCAAGTGGTTGACTGGTATCACCTTCACGGCCGTAAAACGCTGCCATGGCAGTTAAATAAAACCCCTTATAAAGTATGGATTTCTGAGGTTATGCTACAGCAGACTCAGGTCGTTACTGTTATTCCTTACTTTGAAAAGTTTATGCAAAGCTTTCCTGACATCATTGCGCTTGCAAATGCGGATGAAGATCAGGTGCTACACCACTGGACAGGGCTAGGCTATTACGCCCGTGCGCGCAACTTGCATAAAACGGCAAAAATAGTCCGCGATAAATACCAAGGTAAATTTCCAACAACTCTTGAAGAGGTGATGGACTTGCCGGGTATTGGACGTTCAACTGCTGGGGCAATCTTGTCTTTATCGCTTGGCCAACATCATCCAATTCTAGACGGCAATGTTAAACGAGTACTAGCACGCTTTTTTATGGTTGAAGGCTGGTATGGAGTGAAAAAGGTCGAAAATCAACTTTGGTCATTATCATCGCAATTAACGCCTAAAGAGTCGGTCACTGAGTTTAATCAGGCAATGATGGATTTAGGAGCAAGCCTTTGTTCGCGGAGTAAATTCGACTGTGAGCCTTGCCCTTTAAATAGTAAATGCCTTGCTTTTAATGAAGGTAAAGTTAAAGAGTTTCCACATTCAAAGCCTAAAAAAGCAGTGCCTAAAAAGTCATGTCATCAGCTTATTCTGGCCTGTGACAATAAAGTACTCATGGAAAAACGCCCAAGCTCAGGGATATGGGGTGGTTTGTTTGGCTTTTTTGAGTTTAGCGAGTTAACTGAGCTAGAAACATTTTTAGCCCAGCATGGTTTATCTAACGATACGCAGGCACTTGAAGCATTTACCCATATATTTTCGCATTTTGAGCTGACTATTAATCCGCATGTTTTAACACTGCCGAACATTCCTGATCTTATCAATGAGCGTCAATTGGTTTGGTATCCGCTTGATGAGTCAGTTGAAGTTGGTCTTGCAGCGCCTACGAAAAAGCTGGTTAAACAATTAAGCGCAATAGATTACAATAGCATCACGCAATAAGAGTAGAGAGCAATTATGGCACGTACAGTATTTTGTCAAAAGTTACAAAAAGAAGCTGAAGGCTTAGGCTTCCAACTATACCCAGGTGAGCTTGGTGAAAAGATTTTCAACAACATCAGTAAAGAAGCTTGGGGCCAATGGCAACACAAGCAAACAATGCTGATCAACGAAAAGCATCTGAACATGATGGACCCAGAGCACCGTGCTTTTTTAGAAGAGCAAATGGTAGGTTTCTTATTTGAAGGTAAAGACGTAGAAATAGAAGGCTACCGTCCACCAGAAAAATAAGCCTATGATCTAAAAGCAAAAAGGGCCGTTATGGCCCTTTTTTGATAGGTGTTATTCAGTATCTTGCTCTGCTTTTTTTATTTGTTCTTTTAAATACTGCGCTACTTTGGAATATTCAATTTCATAGCTGTCACGCAGTTCAATTAAGTCATCGCTAGAAAGTTCATCTTCTTTACAGCGTTGTTCAAATACAGCAGCTAGTTCTGCAACTTTCATTGCGCCAATCGTTTTTGAAATAGACTTGAGCTGATGACAGGCTGATATAATGGCCTCTAGATCCTGCTCAATGACACCACTGTTGACTTCCTTACTTAGCTGGTAGCTTTGCTCTAAGTACATTTTAAAGAAGCGTAGTTTTTTGTTCTCGTCAGTACCAACATAATCAGCCAATACATTCATATCGATTGGTGCTGCCGGTCTTTTCACTTCGAGCTTAGTAGCCTCAGGGTTCGTTTTGTAAGCGCATTTGTGTAATGTGGCTTCTAGTACATTTAATTCAACTGGCTTAGTGATGTAATCGTTCATACCTATACTCAAACAGCGCTCTTTTTCACCTTTAAGAGCATTAGCTGTGATGGCAATCACGTAAGGTTGTGCATTGATATCTTCAAGCTGTGACGCTTCATTACGAATTATTTCAACCATATCGTAACCAGACATTTTTGGCATATGTAAGTCGGTCAGAATAATTGAGTGTTTTCCTTCACGCCATGCTTCAAGGCCTTTTTCACCATTTTCAGCCAGCTCAACACCATAGCCTAGCAGGTGTAGTTGATCGGTTAACACTTGTTGATTTAGCACGTTATCTTCAACAAGTAATACTAGCTTATTTTCTTCGCGGGCTTTATCAACACTTAAGTAGTCGTTAAGTGATTTTTTTGAAGTTATTTGTTTTGGTTTATGTAAACCAGCTGCCACAAGTAGCGACATCATAAAGTTGGACTTGCATAGCGGTGCTGCGTTTAGGTAGAAAATATTTTTATGATTAACAGCGGCTTCGTCCAGTTTACTTAGAACTATAACTTGTTGTTTATTATCTTCTAGGGTGTAGAGTAAGCGGCGCAAGATATAGTTAATATCTTCCATGCTCTCGATACCATCGAGGATCCAAATAATATCTTTTTTATCCTGTTCTACTTCGATTATATCGCTGTTGTCAGCGATAACAGGAGTTGCTCCCATAAATGATAGATAACGAGTAAGTATCTTTTTACGACCATCATGGTTAGTTACAACCACTACGCGTTGGTTTTTCATTACCTGCTTATGAGCATATTCGACTTTACCTTGTGTACTAAAAGGTAATTCGACAACAAACTCACTGCCTATTCCTAGGTCACTAGATACAGAAATAGTTCCTAGCATTAGCTCAGTTAAGCTTTTGCAAATAGATAAACCTAAGCCCGTACCACCGTATTCACGGGTGATTGAGCCTTCAGCTTGAATGAATGGGTTAAAGATCTCGCGAAGCTGTGCTTGCGTCATACCCTTACCGTTGTCTAATACACTAAAACGCAGGGTGTAGTGGTCAGTGGTGTTTTGTGCCACCTCTACCGAAATCTTGACGTGTCCTTTACGTTTGTCGTCTGTTGAGGTGAACTTAATCGCATTACTACATAAGTTATAAAGAACTTGGCGAACTCGCACTGTATCACCAATCAAGTTCGTAGGAATATCAGGGGCAATAGCAAGTTCTAATTCAAGATCACGCTTTTTAGCAACCGATGATAAAACACGAGCGACTTCTTCAATGGTGTCTGACACAGAAAAAGGAATGTTATCGATGTTTAATTTACCCGCTTCAATTTTCGAGAAATCGAGAATGTCATCTAATATTCCTAATAATGAAAATGCAGAATCACGAATAATTGTGCTTAGTCTGTGCTGTGCACCATCTAGCTCTGTTTGGCGCAGTAAATCAATAGTTCCGATAACCCCGTTCATAGGGGTGCGAATCTCATGGCTCATGGTCGCCAAGAAAGTAGTTTTAGTTTCGTTTGCCTGCTCGGCTTTTAGGGTTGCTTGCTCAAGAGCAAGGGTTCGCTTGTGTACTTCATTTTCAAGGCTGCTTTGTAGTTTTTGTAAATCAGCCTGAGAAGCTTTGTTTTCCGTTATAGCTGACTGAACTTTATTTAGAAGCAAGTTGATGTGTCTAGCTACAGAGTTTAATCCAAAATCCAATTCTTCAGTTACGTGGGTCTGATAATCTGCATTTTCGGTAATTGCTTTTAACTCTTGACTCAAAGCGTTACTGCTTTTACTAAAACGTTTATTGATAAAAATGCTCAGTGCGAAGGATAAAATAATTAATGCAAGAAGAGTCATGGCTGCAAGGGCGAGTGAAACCCCTGTTGATTGTGTAACAGGCTGCTCAGATGGATGTTGTTTTACTATAAGTTCACCGACAGGTTGGTCATTAAGTTCAAGTACAGTGTGAATGAGTGAGTTTTGTTCTAGTTGTTGGTTTACTTTACTTGGCGTTATGAGCTTTTTGTTATTAGCGTAAACCAGTGAAACGTCACCATTGAATTCGTATCTATACAAGTAATAATCAAAGTTAGCCTGAAGGAGGTGTGCTAAGTCTAAAACTTCTTTTACTTTGTCTTGACCTGGCATAGTTAATGCGCTGACAAGTGGAGAAGTGAGTTGAGCTGATAGTTGCTGAGCTGTTAATTGAGGTTTATCTATCTTTTGTGGTTTATTACTAGTTGGATAAAAGGAATAAGCAACAACCGCTAGCAAGGCGATGACAAGGTTCGTGATTATAAAAAGCGGTAAGAGGCCTTTAACAGGTGAATTCGATTTACTTGGCATGGCATTAGTCCAACAATTAAACAGCAACATTGAGCATATTCTTGATTATTAGATAATCCTATCATCTACGAAGAAAAATTCACCACGTTTTTAACATAGGTAACCCTTTTATGATGAGGGTCAACTCAAAGGCGCTAAGTTTGTAGATTAAATAAGCTAAAAGCTATTAAAAACAGCAATCTTGATTGAAAACTGTGCAAACAGTTAGAATCCTCAAAAAAAAGTTGACTTGAGAGGGCAAAACCCGTTTAATACGCCGCACGCCCAGACAGCGACAACCAGTTTTGTTGCTTAAAAGTGCGTTTAAAATTTAGTGCCAAAATAGCTCGGTATTAGAGTCGTTTGGAATTGCATTGAAAATCCTTGTGGATATTCTGCATAAAACTAAATATTGCCCAGATAGCTCAGTCGGTAGAGCAGAGGATTGAAAATCCTCGTGTCGGTGGTTCGATTCCGCCTCTGGGCACC